>NZ_JBDJMU010000002.1:100000-283635 GCF_039674105.1 Luteimonas sp. TWI596 | reverse complement strand
GATGCCGACCCAAGCTCCCCCACGATCTGATCGATCAAAGGTCGGACGGTCTGGCACGGGGCGATCCGAAAAATGCCAACTCCCGGACCGCAAAAGCAACTTACAAGGTCGACACGCAACGCGTGTCGGGTGGGGGCACGGGCCTGCCGCAGTACTCGCTCAGCGACGCACCGGACGATAGACGATGAAGATCACCAGGTCCTCGTCGCCGACCTGGTCGAGCGCGTGGCGGTCGCCGTCGCGGGTCAGGATCGCATCGCCTGGGCCGACCTCGCGCACGGTCTCGCCCAGCAGCAGTCGCCCGCGCCCGGACAGCACGTAGTAGATCTCGTCCTTGTCGTTGACGTGTTCGCCGATCGTCGCGCCGGGGTGCAGTGCGCGCTTGCGGAACACCAGGTCCAGGCCGGTCGCGTCATCGAAGAACGGATAGGCCGTCGTCGTGCCGGCACCTTCGTGCGGCCCGGGCTGTTGGACCGCAATGTCGCGCTCCTGTACGACGACCGACGGCGACACCGAGTCGGGCGGCGGCGCGGGCAATGCGTGGCAGTCGGCTGCGGTGACGTGCTTGACCGGCGCGTCGGCATCGAGGCCACGCCAGCCGGCCGCGACGAGGCAGGCGACCGCATCGGCACCGGCCTCGCTGAAATGAGTGCCGTCGGCCTTGTCCTGCGCCGGCACGTGCATGAAGTAGGGCTTGGCACCGTCTTCGCCATGGACGCGGATCCAATCGCTAGACGCGGCATTGAGATCGATCAGCGCCACGTTCTCGCGGGTCGCCACGGCCTGCATCGCCAGCGTGTAGCGGCCATGCGTGTCGATCAGCGAACCGAAGTCGTAGCGCAACCGCGCGACCGGGGTAATCAGGATGGGCGTGGCGCCCTGCTCGCGCGCCACGTCGATGTAGCGCTGGAGCCAGCGCGGGTAGTCGGTCGCCGGATCGGTGTAGCGCGCGGGGTCCTCGCGCTTGGCATCGTTGTGGCCGAACTGGATCAGCAACACATCGCCTGCGCCGATCTCGCTGGCGATCGCGTCCAGCCGGCCTTCGTCGATGAAGCTGCGGGTGCTGCGCCCGCCCATCGCGTGGTTGCGCACCTCCCAGCCGTCGGCGGTCCAGCGCGGCAGCGCCTGACCCCAGCCGGCCTGCGGTGCCCGCTCGGGGCCATAGGTCGCCGCGGTCGAATCGCCGGCGATGAAGATGCGATGCGGTGCAGGCGAGGCGGCGAACGCAGTGCCCACGGCCCCCAGGCACAGCAGCGACAGCAGCGACAGCAGACGTTTCATCGTGGCGACGCTCCGCACGGCGTTCCGGATCGACCGCAGGCCGCCGCCCCTGGCAGCGGCCTGCGTTGTCAGCGACGCGGGGCTTACTGCCCCAGCACGCCCTTGACGTAGGCGACGATCGCCTCGTCCTGCGCGTTGTCGAAGAACGCCTGCTGGAAGCGCGCACCGCCGACGGCCTGCTTCACCAGGTCCTGGTCGATCGCCTTCAAGCCCTCGACGAAGTCCTTCGACGCGCCCTGCTTGACCTGCGCCAGGATGCCGGCGTTGGTCATCTGCGATGCCTTGCGCTCGGCCGGGTAGCCTTGGCCGCGCTCGCCTGCGAAGGCCTTCTCGAAGATGTAGCGGATGTTGATCTCCGCGCCCCAGCCGTAGCCCTTGGCAAACGGCAGCGCCAGCGCGTTGCCGTTGTTGACCTGTGCGAACAGGAACGCGTCGGTCGGCTCGATGCAGTAGCCGCAGTAGACGCCCGGCCAGGCGTTGAGCGACATCATCGCGCCCTGACCGGTGCCGCAACCGGCGACGACGAAGTCGACCGCCTTGGCATTGAGCAGCAGCGCGGCGCAGATGCCAAGGTGGATGTAGGTCAGGCGGTGGTCGTTGTCGCCGTCCATGCCGACGTTGAAGACGGTGTGGCCCTGCTCGGCGGCGACCGTCTGAAGTTGCTCCAGGACGACCGGGTTCTTCGCGGCCTGGCTGAATTCCTGCATCAATGCGATCTTCATTGCGTGTCTCTCTTGCGTGTTCGAGGGGGAATGCGGACCGCCGGGGCGGCGACCCGCGAAAAGAAAAGCGAAGCGGATCAGCGCGCCAGCCAGCCGCCGTCGACCGGGATCACCGCGCCGTTGACGTAGTCCGAGGCGCGGCTGGCCAGGAACACTGCGGTCCCGCCCAGGTCCGACGGCTCGCCCCAGCGGCCGGCCGGAATGCGCTCGAGGATGGCCTGGTTGCGCGCCTGGTCGGCGCGCAACTGCGCGGTGTTGTCAGTCGCCATGTAACCGGGCGCGATGGCGTTGATGTTGATGTGCTTGCCCGCCCACTCGTTGGCCAGCAGGCGCGTGATACCGGCGATGCCCGACTTGCTGGCCGTGTAGGACGGCACGCGGATGCCGCCCTGGAATGACAGCATCGAGGCGATATTGATGATCTTGCCGCCGCCGTTGGCGATGAAGTGGCGGCCGACCGCCTGCGACAGGAAGAAGGCCGACTTGATGTTGACGTTCATCACGTCGTCCCAGTCCTGTTCGCTGAAATCGACCGCATCGGCACGGCGGATCAGCCCGGCGTTGTTGACCAGTACGTCGAGACGGCCCAGGCCGTCGAGCGTTTCGCGCAGCACGCGGTCGACCGGCTCGATGCTGATCAGGTTCGCCTCGATGGCGACAAAGCGCCGGCCCAGCGCTTCGACTTTGGCCTGCGTCTCGCTCGGCGGCTGGATGCCGGCGGCAGCGATGTCGGCGCCGGCCTGCGCGAGCGCCAGTGCGATGCCCTGCCCCAGACCGGTGTTGGCGCCGGTGACCAGCGCGACCTTGCCTTGGAGGCTGAACGGATTCGTCATGGTGGAACTCTCCTGTGGAGCGATGGCGAAAATGCCGCGCATGGCGCGGCGGGAACGTCACTTGAGCTGGCAGATGTCGAGCACGTGCATATCGGTGTAGTCGAGGTTCTCCCCGCCCATGGCCCAGATGAAGCAGTAGTTCGAGGTGCCGGCGCCCATGTGGATCGACCACGGCGGCGACACCACGGCCTCGCCGTCGGCCACCACGATGTGGCGCTGCGCGTGCGGCTCGCCCATGAAGTGGTAGACGCGGTCGTCGGCGCCCAGATCGAAGTAGAAGTAGACCTCGCTGCGCCGGTCGTGCAGATGCGGCGGCATCGTGTTCCAGACGCTGCCCGGCTTGAGGATCGTCAGGCCCAGCAGCAACTGCGAAGACGCGCACGTGGCCGGCACGATGTACTGGTAGATCGTGCGTTCGTTGCTGGTCGCAAGCGATCCGCGCTCGAGCGGCACGGCCTCGGCGATCGAGATCTTCTTGGTTTCGAAGCGCGCGTGCGCCGGCGTGGAGGCCAGATAGAACTTCGCCGGCGTCGCCGCATCGTCGGACGCGAAGTCCACCTCGGCACTGCCCATCGGCACGTACAGCCCGTCCTTGGGTGCGAGCGGGTACGCGGTGCCGTCGACGGTCACGGTGCCCGGCCCGGCACCGACGTTGACCACGCCGAGCTCGCGCCGCTCCAGGAACGGCCGACCCGCGGCCGAGGCCGGCTCGGTCTGCACGGGCAGCGACAGCGGGCCGGAGACCGGCAACGCACCGCCGATCACGAAGCGCTCGTAATGCGTGTAGCTCAGGCGCAGTGCATCGTCGGCGAACAGCCCATCGAGCAGGTAGAGATCGCGCAGCGCGTCGTTGTCGATGCCCTGCATCACGCCCGGGTGGGTCGCATGGTAGGTCTTCTGGTACATGGCGGCTCCGAGCGGCGGAACGTCGGGAACGGGCATTCTAGGCCTTTCGGTAACCGGTGTCATACCGCGCCGCGACAAAGCGGCCGGCAGCGTTCTGCGGGCACGGCAGACGTAGAGCGGTCGGTTGCGGGGTGACGCGCAGACGCGGCTGCGCGATCGCGTCCGGACCTGGGTCGCCGATGGCAGCCCAGCATTGCGGGCTGCGCGTCCGGGGGACGGCGATGGGCGGCGCCTTCAGTCCGGCGGCTGGCAGGAGTCGCGGACCACCAGATGCGGCCGGACGCTCGCCAGTGGGCGCGGTGCGCCCTCGGGCTGCAGCAGCATCGCCGCCGAGATCCGGCCGGTATCGCGGGTGTCGCGCCGCACCGAAGTCAGCGGCGGCCACAGCCGGGAGGCCAGCGGGCTGTCGTCGTAACCGACTACCGACAGTTGCCGGGGAATGCTGATGCCCGCGCGCATCGCCACGCGGTAGACGCCGGCGGCCATTTCGTCGTTGCCGCAGAAGATCGCCGTCGGCCGCTTCTTCGCGCCCAGCAGCTTCTCGGCCGCGGCCACGCCCGACTCGAAGGTGTAGCCGGCCTCGACGATCCGCGATTTGGGCATCGCCACGCCGCGGCGCTCGAGCGCGGAGACGAACCCGGTCGACCGCTCGATCGCGGAGCGGTAGTCGCGCGGACCCGTGATCATCGCGATGTCGCGGTGGCCCAGCGACTGCAGGTAGTCGGCAACCTCGGCCGCGCCGTCGTGGTCGTGGGTGACGACCATGCGCTCGGGGGCGTCCATCGACACCGCGGCGATGCGCACGTAGCGGCAGCCGGTCTCGGCCAGCATGTCGGCCAGCGCCTGGTCTTCGGACACGCGCGGCACCAGCATCACCCCGTGCAGCTTCTGCTGCTGGACGAAGCGGCGCACGCCGTCGATGTAGTTCGGGCTGCGGCTGTCGCAGGGATGGACGACCAGCTCGTAGCCCGAGTCGCGCAGGGTGTCGAGTGCGCCGTACTGCATGTTGACGATGAACTGCGCGGTCGGATTGTCGTAGACCATGCCGATCAGGAACGAACGGCGGAACGCCAGGCCGCGCGCCAGCGGGTCGGGCACGTAGCCGACCTCGCGCATCAGCGCCTCGACCTTCTCTCGCGTGTCCTGCCGCACCAGCGGCGAATGGTTGATGATGCGCGAGACGGTCTTCTTCGAGACCCCCGCCAGACGGGCGATGTCGTTGATCGTGGCCGCGCGCGGCAGCGTGCCGCCGCCCCGGATCGTCTTGTTCTCTGTGGGCATCCGTGGTCCCCCAGGGGCCGGTTGTCGTGCGGTTTCCATTCTAGCGGCAGTTGTGCGGGCCCGCCGTCCGCGCCCCGGCGGTGTTCAGTCCAGGGCCCGGAAGCGGAAATCGCGGAAGTGCACCTTGCCCTCGCCCGCGGCGTAGAGCGCGGGCTTGAGCGCCAGGAAGCCGCCGGCGACGTTGTGGTGATAGCCCGAGACCTCCATCTGCACCGGGTACTTCTCCCAGCTGTGGCCGTCGGCGCTGGTGTGGATGGTGACGATGTGGCGGTCGTTGGTCACCCGCACCCACAACCGGCCACCCTTGCCGGCCGGCAACCCGGCGCTGGGGCGCTCCAGCCCGTAGCGGTGCATGACCGTGCGCTCGCCGTTGCTGCCGACGCCCACGTACAACCGGTCGCTGTAGAACAGCAGCGCGCCGCCGATCGCGCCGGGCTCGATCTCCATCTCGACCTCGAACTGGTAGGCCTTGTCGCCGGCGATCACCGTCAGCGGCGACGCGTCGCGCGGCGTGCGGCCCTTGCCCTGCACGGTCAGCGTGCCGTCGCTGAAGCGCAACCGCGCGTACTCATCGGGCGCCGGATCGAAGAATGCCCACTGGTGGCCCAGGCGGCCGCTGCGGAAGTCGTCCGACAGCGCCATGCCGTGCGCGCCGACCGAGGTCCCGCTGGGCTTGGCCAGCGGCCGGCCCAGGTCGCCGCCACGGGCCACGAACCAGCCGTCGTCGGTCCATTCGATCGGCTCGAGCAGCGCCTGCCGGCCAAGGGTCCAGTACCCGTTTTCGTAGCCGTGGTAGATCATCCACCAGCGCTCGTCGGTGCCCTCGATCACCGTCGCATGGCCGCGCGACCACCACGGTTCGCTGCGATCGACGGTGCGCACGATCGGGTTGTAGGGCGAGTTCTCCCACGGCCCGTGGATCGAGCGCGCGCGTGCGGTGATCACCATATGCCCGGTCGGCGGACCGGCAGTGCCGCCAACCGCGGTGGTCATGTAGTACCAGTCGCCGCGCTTGTGGATCTTCGGGCCTTCCTGCGCATAGGCCTCGACGTCCCAGTCCTGCGGGTACTGCCAGCCGTCGTAGACGTGCCGCGGCTCGCCGACGACCGACAGGCCGTCATCGGACAACTGCACGTAATCGCCGCCGCTCAGGAACAGGTAGCGCTTGCCGTCCTCGCCGACCGCGTGGCCCGGGTCGATGTAACGGCCCAGGCCGATCTCGACCGGCTCGCTCCACGGCCCGCGGATATCGTCGGCCCAGACCACATAGTTGCTGCGCTCCGCGCCCTCGGTGCCGCCGGTACGGGCGGGGAAGTAGATGTAATAGCGCCCGTCATGCTTGACGATGTCCGGCGCCCAGATCGAGCCGACATTGCGGGTGATCGCGTGGCCCAGCGGCTCCCAGTTCACCAGATCGCGCGAATGCCAGAGCGGCAGGCCGGGATAGGCATCGAACGAGGACAGCGTGAGGTAGTAGTCCTCGCCGTCCTTGAGCACGGACGGATCAGGCCGGTCGCCTGCGAACACCGGATTGAGAAACGTGCCGTCGCCCAGGTCGGCCTTGCGCTGGTGTTCGATACCGCGCGCCCAGGCCTGGCTGGCGGGTGCGGCAGACGAAACGGGCGGTGCGGCGGCGACGCCGTCCGCCAATAGCAGCCCGACCACACAGATGGCGGCCAGCAGCGGGGAACGGCGCGAACGCATGCGCATCTCCTCAAGCAAAAGGGCAAGGCGCCAACACGTCGCGACGAGATGACACCGATGGCCAAGCGACCGTAGCAGAGCGCGCACCGCCACGCATTCCGCAATGCGGCACAGCGCGCGGCGCGTGCTAGCGTGCACACCTCCCGCCGCTGCCACGCCCGATACGATGCGACTCGGACTCGCCGCCAACCGACGCCACCATGCCGACCGTGATGCCGCCTTGTTCCGCTGGCTCAAGGCCAGTGGCGCGGGCATTCGCGAGCTGGACATCGCACTGCATATCGTCGGCCGCACCTTCGATGCGATCACCCGTCACGGCGCACTCGACGGTCATGCCCGCATGCAGCGTTACCCCTACGGCCGCGAGGGCGGCCTGATGAAGCTGGTCGCCGAAGTCGTTGGGCTGGGCGACGGCCGCACGCTCGACGGCGTGGTCTACCTGATCGACCCGGTGGACCCCTCGTCGATCTTCCCCGAGGCGGTCGCGCTCAAGCGCCAGTGCGTGATCCAGGGCAAGCCCTTCCTGTCGACGGTGGCCTCGGCGCGCGACTGGATCGAGTGCGAACGCCTGCACGCCGGCCTGCCGCCCGACCCCGGCGCCGACGACCTGCATGCCTTCGACACCCAGACCGTCGCGCTGATCGCCCACGACGCGATGAAGCCGCAGATGCTCGACTTCGCCGACCGCCATTTCGACCTGCTCTCGCGCTTTCGCACCCGCGTGGCCACCGGCACCACCGGCCAGCGCCTCAACGAACTGGCCTGGCGCCGCGGCTGGCCGGTCGGCGAGGCTTGGGCGCAGCGGTTCAACAGCGGCCCGCTCGGCGGCGACGCGCAGATCGCCGATCTGGTACTCGACCGCCAGTGCCGGCGCGCGATCTTCTTCGAGGATCCGCATGTCGCACGCCAGCACGAGGCCGACATCCAGTTGCTCGAGCGCGCGGTGACCACCGTCACCGACGATGTCGCCTGCCTGACCTCGCCCCAGGTCGCCGAGCGTTGGGCCCAGGCCGCCGAGAAGCGCGCCACCCCCTAAACCGGGGTCAGAGTCGATTTTGCCCCGTGTGTCCGCAACGGACCGGGCCGCGACGACGGCCGATCGAAAGGCGTCCTTCAGCCGGCGCGCAGCATCGCCGGCAGCCACAGCGACAGGCTCGGGAACAGGGTCACGATCAACAGCACGCCCAGGCCTGCGAACCAGAACGGCCAGATCGTGCGCATGCTCTCGCCCACCGTGATCTTGCCGATCGCGGTGCCGATGAACAGCACCGAGCCGACCGGCGGCGTGACCAGACCCAGGCCACCGGTGAGCACCAGCACCAGGCCGAAGTGGATCGGGTCGATGCCATAGGCGCGCGCCACCGGCAGGAAGATCGGCGTGCAGATCAGGATCAGCGGGGCCAAGTCCATGAACGTGCCGAGCAACAGCAGCATCAGCACGATCATCAGCAGCACCGCCAGCTTGCTGTGCGCGAACGATTGCAGGAACTCCACGGCGGCGCTGGGCACCTGGAGATAGGCCAGCAGCCAGCCGAACACCGATGCGGTCGCGATCACGAACAGGATCACGCCGGTGCTGCGTGCGGCGTGGGTGATGGTCTCGACGAACTCGCGCACGCGCAGCTGCCGATAGAGCACGATCGTCACCAGCAACGCGTAGACCACCGCGATCGCCGCGCTCTCGACCGCGGTGAAGATGCCGGCGCGGATGCCGACGAAGATCAGCGCGACCAGGCCCAAGCCCGGCAGCGCCGAGACCGTGCGCAGCAGCACCGCACGCCAGCCGGGGAAGATCTCCACACCATAGCCGCGGCGACGCGCGACCAGATAGCCGGTGACCATCAAGGCCAGCGTCATCAGCAGCGCCGGCACGATGCCGGCCGCGAACAGGTCGGCGATCGACAGCCCGCCGCCCGCGGCGGCCGAGAACAGGATCAGGTTGTGCGAGGGCGGCACCAGCAACGCGACCAGCGCGGCGGTGATGCTGACGTTGACCGCGAAGTCGCGGTCGTAGCCGCGCTTGACCATCTGCGGGATCATCGTGCCGCCCACTGCCGAAACGTCGGCGATCGCCGAGCCCGAGACGCCGCCGAAGAACAGCGACGACAGGATCGACACCTGGCCCAGGCCGCCGCGCATGCGTCCCACCAGCGACGAGGCCAGGGCGATCAAGCGCTCGGAGATGCCGCCACGCATCATGATCTCGCCGGCGAAGATGAACAACGGAATGGCGATCAGCGAGGCCGAGCCGGTGCCCGCCGAGATCTGCTGCACCAGCACGATCGATGGCAGGTCCAGATACAACAGCGTCGCCAGCGCCGCGGCCGCCAGCGCGAACGCCACCGGAACGCCGAGCACCAACAGCGCGGCGAAGACGAGAAACAGGATCGCGATCGCCATGTCAGCGGACCTCCTCTTCGACGCGCGGGCGCAGCGCCAATGCGAATCGGTTGAGTGCGAAGACCACCATCAGCGCGCCGCCGATCGACAGCGGCAGGTAGTTGATGCTCTGCGGCATCGCCGCGCCCGCGGCCTTGATGTGCAACCCGTCGAGCAGCAGCAACGCGCCCCACCAGGCGATGACCGCGCCGATCGCGACAATCACCAGCGGCACCAGCAGATCGATCCCGCGCCGGACCGCCGGGCGTACGTGGTCGTGCAGCAGGTAGAAGCCGAAGTGCCGGTTGGTGTGCACGCCGGCGGCCGCGCCCAGGCTCATCGCGGTGCTCAGCAGCAGCAGCGTGACCGGCTCTGTCCAACTGGGCGAATCGTTGATCACGTAGCGGGCGAACACCTGCCAGCCCTGCACGATGACCAGCCCGAACAAGGCCGTGGCGGCGATGGCGATGGCGAGATGGGCGATCCGCTCGAGCAGGCGCCCGGCGGCACCCAGCGGCGGGAGAGTCGAGGCTTCGGACATCGCGGGGTCCCCGTGTGTCAGGCGAAGTCGCGGATGCGACGGTAGAGGGTCTGGAGTTCGGGCTGGCGCAGGTAGCGCTCGCGCAACGGCGCAGCTGCCGCACGGAATGCGTCCATGTCGACCTCGTTGAACGCGATGCCGTCATCGCGCACGGCCTGGCGCGCGGCTTCCTCCGACGCGTCCCACAGCCGGCGCATCACCGGCACCGAGGCGCGGGCGGTGTCGATCAGCAGATCGCGGTCGGCCGGCGCCAGCGCAGCGAGCGAGCGGCGCGAGATCAGCAGGATGTCCGGCGCATAGGAGTGCTCGCTCTGCGACCAGAACCGCGCTGCCTCGAAATGGCGGCTGGAATGGAAGCTGCGCATGTTGTTCTCCGCGCCGTCGATCATGTGCGTCTCCATGCCCGAGAATGTGTCGCCGAGCGACATCGGCGTGGGGTTGGCGCCGAGCAGCCGCATCAGGTCGATGAACATGTCCGACGAGGCCACGCGCAGCTTCAGGCCATGCAGATCGCCCGGCGTGCGGATCGCGTGGCGGGTGTTGTAGAAACAGCGTGCGCCGCTGTCGTACACCGCCAGTCCGACCAGGTCGCGGCTGGCGAAGCCGTCGAGCACGATCTGGGCCACACCCGCATCCAGCGCATGGCGCAAATGCGCGACCGAGTCGAATGCATACGGCAGGCACAGCGCAGTGGTCAGCGGGAAGGCGTTGTTGAGCGCACCGGCGTAGACGCGGGTCATGTCGATCGCGCCGAAGCGCGCCATGTCGATCGCCTCGGCCTCGCGCCCCAACTGCCCGGAGTGATACTGGCGCAGCCGCACGCGGCCACCGGTCTCGCGTTCGAGCGTCTCGCCGATCCACTTCACCGCCTCGACCGTCGGATAGCCGGCGACGTGCACGTCGGTGGCGGTCAGCACGGTTGCGCCGTCGTCGGCACGCAAGGCCGCGGGCAGCAAGGGCGCGGCGCATACCGCGCCGAGCCCGGCCAGAAAGCGCCGACGCGAGGTCATGCGACCGTCCCGGGCGTCAGGGGCGCGGCGGCCTCCACCTCGACGGCGATCGTGCCGTGGCCGTCGAAGATCACGTCGGCGCGCTGGCCGGGCGCGATGTCGTGGATACCGGTGGCATTGCCGGTCGCGATCAGCTCACCGCGGCGCAGCGGGCGGCCGCGCCGCGCCGAACGCGCCAACGCGAACGCGAAGGCCGCACGCAGACCGCCGGGCAGCGTGGTCGCCCCGCCACTGCCCACAACGTCGCCGTCGATACGACTCTCCACCCGCAGGCGTGCTTCGTCCAGGCCAGTCCAGTCGGCGATCTCGCCGCCGACGACCAGGCCGTTGTTGTTGCCGAAATCGGAGATCACCACGCGCGGGCCGAGCACATTGATGGTCGCCAGCGGGCTGCTGGCCACCTCCAGCCCGATGAACAGCGTGGCCGGATGCGCGGCCGCTTCGTCCGGGCTCCAATCGAGCTTGTCGGCGGGCGCGTCGGCGTCCAGCCGCAGCACGTACTCGGCCTCGATCGCACCGAAGCCGCCGGCGAACACCGCGATGCGCGTGCCCGGCCCGGCCTGCTGCAGATTGCGCCGGAAGATCGGGCCGAGCAGGCGGTCATCGCCCGAGACGTCACGCCGCTCGGCCGCGATATAGCCGACCTTCCAGCCGACGACGGCATCGGGCCAGGCCGCGATCGCGGCGTCCTGCACGGCATAGGCGGCGACCAGCGTGTCGGGAATGACCCCTGGGAAGTCGGCAAGCGCGGCGCCATTGCGGCGCGCGTGCCCGAAGGCATCGACGATGCCCCGAGTCGGGTCCGCAGGAGCGTCCTGCGCGGTCGGATGCGCGGTGCCGTTGTTCAAACTCGATCTCCTGACCTGGTCGTTGCTGCGCCGCAGATCGCGGACGCTGGGAATGTCTTGTATGGTAAACCGGTGTCATCTTCAATGTGCAGTGCGGCAAAAGTCGTCGCACGCCACACGTATCGTCGGAATACTCGCCATGCTGCGTAGATCCATCCGCCCGCTGTCTTGTGCGCTGCTGCTATTCGGCGCCGCCGGCCTCGGCGCCGTGCAGGCCGCCCCGATTGCAGAGAAGGAACGCATCGACCTGTGGCCGGCCGCCGGCGCGTCGGACGGCGGCGACCGGGTCACCGAGCGCAGCCGGGATCCGACGCGCCCCGATCGCATCATCGAGGATGTACGTCGGCCCTATCTGGCGGTGCATGTGCCTGCGCAGCCCAATGGCGCGGCGCTGCTGGTCGTGCCCGGTGGCGGCTATGCCCGCGTCGTGCTCGACAAAGAGGGCTCGGCCTTGGTGCCCGCCTTCGTGGACATCGGCGGCGTCACGCTGTTCGTGCTGCATTACCGCTTGCCCGACCGGCGGCATGCCGAAGGCGCCGACGCCCCGCTCGCCGATGCCCAGCGCGCGTTGCGGATCATTCGCGCCCGCGCCCGCGACCACGGCATCGACCCGGCCCGCATCGGCGTGATGGGGTTCTCGGCCGGGGGGCATGTCGCCGCCCGGCTGGCGACCCATCCAGCGCCGGCCTACGTGCCGGTCGACGCGATCGACCTCGTGGACGCGCGCCCGGACTTCGCACTGCTGATCTATCCGGTGATTTCGATGCGCGACGGCCTCGCGCACGCCGGGTCGCGCGACCGCCTGGTGGCCGCGAGCGACACGCCGGCCGAGCGCGCATTGGCGCGACTGTCGCCCGAGCGCGATGTCGACGCACGCACGCCGCCCCTGTTCCTGCTGCACGCACAGGACGACCCCGCGGTGCCGGTCGGCAACGCGCTGGCAATGCACGCCGCCGCTCTCGTCGCCGGTGTGCCGGCCTCGCTGCACGTCTTCCCCACCGGCGGCCACGGCTTTGGCGTGCGCGATGCGCACGGCCCGTTGGCGCGCTGGCCGCACCTCGCCCTCGACTGGATCGACAGCCTGCCTCCACGCCCATGACCGACACGCCGACCGACCTCCACCGCCGCCGCCTGCTCCAAGCCGGCGCCTTTGCCGGCGCGCTTGCCGCCCTGCCCGCGGCATTCGCCGCCGCGCCCCGTACCAGCCTCGCGCGCGTGGCCGGCGGCCGCCTCGGCGGCGCGATCGAGGACGGCGTGCACGTCTTCCGCGGCGTGCACTACGGCGCCGACACCGCGCCGCGCCGGTTCATGCCCGCCGCGCCCGCGCCGGCCTGGCGCGGCGTGCACGACGCACTGGCCTACGGCGCGTCCGCGCCGCAACGCGGCGGCGAAGGCCCGGGCAGCGAGGACTGCCTGTTCCTCAACGTCTGGACGCCCGGGCTGCGCGATGGTGCGCGCCGACCGATCCTGGTCTACATCCACGGCGGCGCGTTTTCGACCGGATCGGGCAGCGATCCGCTCTACGACGGCGGGTCGTTGTGCCGCCGCGGCGACGTCGTGGTCGTCACCTTGAACCATCGTTTGAACGCATTCGGGTACCTGGCGCTGCGCGAGCTCGGCGGCCCGGCGCTGGCGCGGTCGGGCAATGTCGGGCAACTCGATCTGGTGCAGGCGCTGCAATGGATCGCCGCGCACGCCGACGAGTTCGGCGGCGACGCCGGCAACGTGACGCTGTTCGGCCAGTCCGGCGGCGGCGCGAAGATCGCCACGCTGATGGCGATGCCGGCCGCGCGCGGGCTGTTCCACCGGGCCTGGACGATGAGCGGGCAGCAGGTCACCGCGGCCGGCCCGCGCGCCGCCGACCAGCGCGCGCGGCTGTACCTCGACGCGCTGGGCGTGGCGCCGACGGACGTCGAAAGATTGCGCACGATGCCGATGCAGGCCCTGCTCGACGCGCAGCGCACCCGTGATCCCTCGCGGGTCGAGGACAGCAGCCTGTACTTCGGCCCGGTCGTGGACACCGTGACGTTGCCGCGCCATCCCTTCTGGCCTGACGCACCCCCGCAATCGGCGCAGATCCCGATGGTGATCGGCAATACGCGCGACGAAACCCGCGCCTTCCTCGGGCACGATCCGGACAACTTCAGCCTGGACTGGGACGCGCTGCCGGCGCGGTTGCGCACGCAGCAGTTCGTCGACCTCGACCCGGCGGTGGTGATCGCCGAGTACCGCCGCATGTATCCCGACTACACACCGTCGGAGGTGTTCTTCGCCGCCACCACCGCCGGCCGCTCGTGGCGCGGTGCAGTCGAAGAACTGGAAGTGCGCGCCGCACAGGGCCGCAACACCTGGGCCTATCAGCTCGACTGGTATCCGCACGGCGGCGAGCGGTTGCGCGCCCTCCACGGCCTCGACATCCCGCTGGTGTTCGGCACCGTTGCCGGTGCCGGCAGCCGCGCCGGCGACGATGCGCGCGCGCGCGACATGGCAGCGGCGATGCAGGGCGCCCTGCTCGCGTTCGCGCGTTCGGGGGACCCGAACCACGCCGGCCTGACGCACTGGGCGCCGTACGGCCTGGACCGCCGCGAGACGATGGTCTTCGACGCGCCCTCGCGGCTCGAAGACGACCCGCGCGGCGGCGAGCGCCGGCTCTACCGCCAGGCGCCGTTCGTGCAGCGCGGCACGCAGTAACCCGACCGGGCGCCCGGCCCAGCGCCGGACGCCCGCACCTGCCGAACGTGCCTCAGCGCACCGGCGCGACGTTGTTCAGCCGCGTGACTTCTTCGGCATCGCCGGGCAAGGCGATCCGCACGCGCGCGCCGTCGGGCAGGCGACCCGGCGGCTGCAGGCGCACAGTGGCCGTGCGCGGACGCAGGTCGCGCGGCGCGGCGAGCGGCGGTAGGTCCGCACGTGCGAGTTCCTGCCCATCCGCCGTTTCAAGAATGGCCACGCCGGCCGGCGCGTCGGCATGGCCGAGACTGTGCACGGTCGCCTCGACCGCCCCGTCGACCACGCGCACATCGCCGCGGCCTATGCCGATGTCCGGACGCGTTTCCACCGGGGTGCCGGCTTCGATGCGCTCGAACTCGAACACCTGGGTCTGGCCGGCCGCGAACGCCAGGTCGACCGACGCACTCGATTCGAGCCGGACCTCACGGATGTGCGCGCGGCCGTCGATGCTCTCGTCGCCGGTGCGGTCCACGCCGCTGACCATCCGCCAACGGCCGGGGGCGACGTTCCAGCCGGTCATCGTCGCGTGCGCGGTGCGCGTGCCGGTGTTGTACGCGACGACCTTGAAGCGTTCGCGCGAAAGCGCGGACACCAGCAACGCGACAGTTTCCGCCTGCGCGTCGTCGGCGAAGCGCCAGCTCACCGTGTGCCCGGGGTAGGTCGTATTGCGCTTGAGCGCGAGTCCGCCCAGCCGCGCGCGTTGCAGGAACTCGCTCGGCGCCTCGACCCGATCCGACCACCAGTGGCCTTCGGTGTTCATGTATTCGCGCTGCGCCTTGGCCTGGATACCGTCGGCATGCAGCGCCTCGAGATAGCGCTTGTCGCCGGTCTGCTGCCAGGCGAACACGCTCTGCACGCCGGTCTCGCCGCTGTCGGCCGATTGCTGCAGGCGCTGCCCCCAGTCCGCGCGCCGGTCGAGCGCGTCGACATAGTTCTCCGCCAGGTTCGACAGACCGGCCGGGCCGCTGCGGTCCACTCGGTACTGCAGCGGACGCAGGTACTTCGCATCCCCGGTCCATCGCCACGCCGCCCAGTACAGGTGCAGGGTATCGGCGCCGCCAGAGCCGTCGAACAGGTCGCCACCGCGTCGCTCGCCAGTCGCCCAGTGAATCTCGTTGGGCAACTGCCAGGCGCCCGCCTCGTCGGTGTAGGCGTGCGCCAGATAGCCATCGGCCAGCTCGGTGATCATCGATCGGCTGGTCGGGTCGGCATTGAACACGCCGAGCACGAAGGCCGGGTGCAGCACCGGGAACGAGTACGGCTTCTGCCACTGCCAGCGCGGTTCCCGATAGACCTTGCGCCCGCCGAACCAGTTGCTCGAGAACAGCCGATGCCCTTGCGGGTTGCGCAGCACGATCTTCTCGTCGAGGTCGCGCACCGTGTCCATCAGCCGGGTCATCGTCAGCGGATCGCCCCAGTTGAGCAGTGCCATCGCGCTGTTGGTGTTGATGCCTTCCTCGTAGGCATGCAGCTCGTCGGTCTCGATCGTCGACAGCCCGCCGGCGAACATGCCGTTGGCATAGGCCGCGTCGGCCAGGGCGGTGATCGAGGCGTTGATCTTGTCGGGCATCACGCCCATCAACGCCAGCCCCGGCCACTGCTGGGACAGGTCGCTGTCGTCGGAGATGCCGCCGCCGAAGTCGCCGAAGGCGACCTGGCGTTCATCGATCCACCATTCGACGAAACGCCGGACCGCCTTGAGGTCCTCGAGCTGGCGGAACGCCCACAGCGGCACGCCGGCCGGCGGCTCGGGCTGCACGAACGGTGGCCGGCCCTGGCTGTTGTAGCTCATGTAGTTCCAGTACAACCGGCCCAGCGCGTGGTCGGGATCGACCCGCAGCAAGTCGCTGATGTCGGCATAGGCGCGCGCGTAGAGCCGCTGGCGCTTGGAGGTGGTGTGCTCCTCGACCAGGAACCCCCAGTTGTCGCGTACCTGGTTGAAGCGGTCGGCGACATGCTCGACCAGCGCCTCGGCGCGCGGTTTGTAGACCATGCGGATCTGCGCGCCATCGAGCGCGGCGGCGTCGAAGCCCGGCGCTGCCGAGGCGATGCTGATCCACAGGCTGTCGTCGCTGAGGATGCGGTCGCGCAAGTCCAGAAACAGCGTGCGCGCCTGGCCCGGACGCACCGAGACCGAGACGTCGATCATGTCGCGCGCCGGCCAGATCGGATCCTTGACGCGGATGTTGAGCGGAATCGCCCCGGTGCCGTCGGCGGTATGCGTGGCCGGCAGGTCGAGCGCAGGCAGGTCGATCGCGATGCCGTCCAGGCCGTCGTACATGTTCTCCCAGCTGTGCGCCCAGCTGCGGATCAATGGCTGCGCGGCCGGCGCATCGCCGATGCCCGAGGGAATCAGCACATGCACCACCGGTTGCCGAGGCGCATCGGCCGACGCCGGCGCGCGCCTGCGATACGCCGCCCGACCGGGCAGCGCGATGACGGTACTGCGTTCCTCCGGCGCGAACCGGCCCTCGATGTCGCCGCGCAGATCGGCGAGATTGGTGTAGTCGACCTCGGCGTCGCTGCGCACCGTGTAGACCTGCCGCACCGAGCCTGCCGGCTCGTCGGCGGCCTCGACGCGATAGGCCCAGATTTCCTGGATCGGCGTCTCCTGGGCGACGTTCTCGAACCGCAGGTGCCCGCCGCGGCGCAGCGGAAGGTCGTCGACGCTGCGCACGATGCCCTGCGGCCGTTCGAACAGCGGCTGCAGGCTGTCCACATTGTCGCCGGCCAGCACACGGCCGTAGGCGGCACCGCGGATCTCGACCCGGTTGACCGGCTCGTCGGGCAGGGTCAGGTCGAGCGCCCGGCCACCCTCGACATAGGTGTTCCAGTCCGGCAGTTGGAAGTAGTCGTCACGCCCGCGCAGCCGCGAGCGGTTGTAGACACCGGGCCAGGTGGTCTCGGCGATGCCGTCGGTGGCCTTCCACATCCACTGTTTGAGATCGCGGGTATCGGCGAACTCGACTTTGCGGATCGACGTGGTCGGCGCGTCGAGCAGCGGCGGCGCCACCCCGTTCTGCCAGCCGTGCCGGAACAACCACGCCGCATGGCGGTCAACGGGCGAGACCGATGTGGTCGGCGTCGCGAACGCGCGCACGGCCTGGACCGCGGCCGCATCGAGCATGCGGTCGTGGATGCGGATGTCGTCGAAATCGCTGCCGCGCAGGAAGTTGTAGCGGCTCTGCACCTGGTGCGGCGCGAGCACGCGCGCTGCCAAGCCAAACTGGTCGAGACCGGCGTCGTAGTCGAAGCCGGCCTGGGCGTTCGCCGGCCGGTCTTCGCGTGCGACCTCATGGCCGTCCACATACAGGCGCACGCCGAGCGTCTCGTCCCAGCCGAAGGCGATGTGGGTCCAGGCGTCGGCGGCCGGGGGCGTGTCCATGCGGAACGACACCCGCGAACGTGCCAGGTTGGTATCGGTCACGAACGCGTCGAAGCCGTGTCCGTTCCAGTCGATGCGCAACCAGGCCATGTCCCAGCTCGAATGGTCGGCATAGCCGACGCGGAAGATCACGAACGGTGCCTCACCGACCGGATCGCGCGCGCGCCAGAAGAAGCTCAGCGTGCCGCGCTGCGCGTCGATGTTGCCCGGCGCGTCCCACGACAGCACGCCATCGTCGTCCCAGGTAATCGCACTGCCGCGCACGCCGTCCTCGACCAGGCGCACCTTGTCCTGGAAGTTGGGGACCGGATCACCGGCAGCGACGTCGGCCACCAGCCCTGCATCGGCCGAGACATGGAACAGCAGCCTGGGCGCCTGCGCATGTGCGGCGGCGGACAGGGCCAACGCACACGCGGCGGCGATGACTCGGATCGACATCGGGTTCAAGCGGTTGCCTCCCTCGACAGATGCGCCGGCCGCAGCCGGCACGTGGACGGATTGTCGGACGATGCCGCCCCGGCCGCACGCCCGCACCAGGCAGGCAGTGCCTCGCGCCGCAGTGGCGCGCAAGGCCAGCGGCGAACGCACCCTCGCGCCCGGCGCAGGGTCGGTTCAGAAGCGATAACGGGCACCGACGTAGTACTGCCGCCCGGTCACCGTGTAGCGGTCGGGCAGCATCAGGTCCGAATCGACATAGCGCCGGTCGGCGGTGTCGAGCAGGTTGATCGCCTCGAACGTCAGGCTGAGCTTGTCGTTGACGCGGTAGGCCATGTTGAAGTCGACGTTGCGCACGCTGTGCTTGCCAGTCACATCGGCCGTGGCGAGCTGGTTGCCGTCCAGGTCCCAGACGTTCTCGCGGCTGAGCACCTCGCCGATGTAGCCGTCGCGGTAGCTGGTGGATATGCGCGCGCTGAAGCGGCCGTCGTCGTAGTACAGCGTGGCGTTGTACGAGTTGGGCGAGAGGTTGACCAACTGGTTCTCGGTCACCTGGGTCACCACCGCGGCATTGCTGTTGGCCGCGGTGCTGAACAGGTACTCGATGTCCGAATCGACGTGGGTGTAGTTCATCTGCACGCCGAAGTTGCGCCAGAACCCGGGCAGGAACGAGAACGGCTGCTGGTAGGTCAGCTCCCAGCCCGTCAGCGGGCCACCCGGCGTGTTGTAGTAGCTCTGCACGTTGAAGATGGTCTCGGGCGTGAAGCCCGGCGGCAGCAGCTCGAGGGCGTAGCCCAGGTCGGCCCACGTGCTCAGCAGGCGGGTGCGCTGCACGTAACTGTCGATGTCCTTGTAGAACACCGCCGCCGACAGCAGGCCCCCTTCGGCAAAGTACCACTCGGCGCTGAGGTCGTAGTTGGTCGAGCGGAACGGATCGAGCTTGGGATTGCCGAGGTTGATCGAGAACACCCGCCCATCGTCGAAGAAATTCGTCGGCCCGCCGCTGACGCTGGGCGACATATAGGTCAAGGTCGGCCTGGCCATGGTCTTGGCGGCGCCCAAGCGCAGCACGACGTTCTCGGCCACGTCCCACGACAGGTTCAGCGACGGCAGCACGTCGGTGTAGCTGTGGCCGACCGTCGTCCCCACCAGCAGACGCTCGCCGGCATCGGCGGTCGCGCTGGCGACGCCGAAGAAACGTTCGCAGTTGGCTTCGCCGCCCGCCGGGCACGGCGCCCAGCCCGAGGCGTCGATCTGGGTCCGGACCACGCGCACACCGACATTGCCGCGCAGCGCGCGCTCGAGCAGGTCGGTGTTGAAATCGAGCTGGCCGTAGACCGCCATGCTGCGCTCGGTGACCTCGAAGTTGTTGTTCGAGGCACCGAAATGGCCGATGCCGGCGAGCCGGAAGTCGCCGCCGGGCACACCATTGTCGGCATTGCTGTAGATATCGAGTAGATCGGCGATGCGATCGAAATCCGGGATCAGCCACGAGGCCGGCATGTTGCCGGAGAGATTCTTGCCGAAGCCGTCGAGCGTGGTGCTCAGATCGCCCAGCGTCACCCCGGCCGGCAGCGCCTGCGGCAGACGTCCGTAGCTGATGTGGCGATATTCCTGGCTGCGCATCTCGTAGTCCTTCCATGCCAGGCCGGTGCGGAAGGTCAGGCTCGGGGTGACGTCGACGGCCAGGTCCACCTTGGCGGTATCGAAGGCGTTCTTCACGTAGCTCGGGTTGAGCCGCACCTCGCTGATGTTGGCGCCGCGCGCGGTGCCGTTGGCGTTCACCGGCACAGCGCCGTAGCCCAGCCACGACCAGGCATCGGCGCTGCTGGTGTCGAACGGGAAGGTCATGCTGGGCATCCGCGCATCGCCGCGCATGTCCAGCACGAAACCGTCGAGATTGGCGTTGTCGAAGCTGACCATCGAGAACACCGGCCGCGCATAGTCGGACACCGAATGGCCGAGCGTGGCGTCCAGGCGGACGGCGTCGTTGAAGCGGTGTTCGAGCTGCAGGCTGAACTGCTTGAACTCGGTCGATTCCTCGATCTGGCTCGACTCGGTACGGAAGTCGACATTGTCGAACACGCCGTAGACCAGACGATTGCGCTCATCGACCTGGGCCTCGCGCACGATGATCTGGGTCTTGCCGCCGAGATTGGCCGCGCGGTGCAGATTGGCGCCGAGCGAATCCTCGCGCTGGTCCTTGTCGAGCTTGGCGTACATCGCATCGAAGCTCAGCAGGGTGTCGTCGCTGATTCGGAACTGAAACGCGCCGGTGACGCCCAGGCGCTCGATCTCGTGCTTGGTGCGGATATAGCGCGGGTAGCGGGGAATCCAAGCGTTGGTCGCGGTCTCATAGGCGTCGATGTTCGCCTGCGAGCCTTCCGGCCGCGGCAGCCCGGTACCGCAATGGGCCGCGTCGATGCCCCAGGTGCCATAGCCGTTATTGCTTTTCGGATTGCCCAGCTCGCCGGACGCGGGATTGCGTGGGGTCTGCGGGTCGTAGCCCACGGGCGAACAGAAGCCGTAGGTGCCGTTGTTGTTGGCGTTGGACTGGTTGGCATTGCGGTGGTTGCCGTGCTCCCAGCGCACCGGGTTGTAGCCTTCCTCGAAGATCGAACGCTCGCTGTAGGATGCCGACAGCAACGCGCCGACCCGGCCGTCGGCCCAGGTGTTGCTGATCAGGCCCGACACGCGCGGGTCGCTTTCCTCCGACAGCTGGTTGTAGCCCAGCTGGCCGCTGGCCGAGGCGCGGAACCCGTCGAAATCGAAGGGGCGCGAGCCGCGCAGGTCGACCGTCGACCCCAGCGAGCCTTCGTCCATCTGCGCCGACTGGGTCTTGTTGACCTTGACCTGGCTGAAGAGCTCGGAGGCGAAGGTGTTGAAGTCGAAACCGCGCGAGCGGTTGACGCCCGCGCTGCCGCTGCCGGCTGTCGCCAGCGCTTCCAGGCCATTGAGGCGCACGCGGGTGAAGTCCGAGCCCAGACCGCGCACGGAGATCCGCTGGCCCTCGCCGCCCTCGCGATCGATCGAGATGCCGGCCACGCGCTGCAGCGACTCGGCCAGATTCTGGTCGGGGAACTTGCCGATGTCCTCGGCGAAGATCGCATCGACCTGCTCGATGCTGTAGCGCTTCTCGTCGAGCGACTTCTGCAGGCTTTCGCGATAGCCGGTGACCGTGACCGCCGCCATGTCGGACACGTGAGTCGGGCCTTCTGCCTGCTGCGCGAAGACCGGCGAAGCCAGTACGAAGGCGATCCCGGCCGCGAGCATGGAAACCGGTGTCTTCAAGCGATCGGTCGTGTCTTGCATGGTCGGGCTCCTCCCCCTGTGTCGCGCGTCGAGCAGATGGACCATCACCGCCCCCGAAATGACACCGCTGGTCATTCGGGCCGGAACGGTAACAGCGCCGACACGGGCGGTGCATCTTGCAGCGCAACAAGCAGGACGTCGGATGCGTGCAACGCGCCTGCCCTGCGCATCGAGCACAGTGCCGCTATTCGTCTGCAAGCCACTGGTCCGCAGACACGAAAACGGGGCGACCCGAAGGCCGCCCCGTCTTGTCGCACAGCAGGATCAGAACTTGTAGCGCAGACCCAGCAGGTACTGGCGGCCGGTCTGGCTGTAGTCGAGCGGCAGGCGGGAGGCTGCACCGATCCAGGTTTCCGAGGGCTCGTTGGTGAGGTTGATGCCTTCCAGGCTCAGTTCGATCTGATCGCTGATCCGGTAGCGCAGCGACGCATCGATCGTCGTGGTCCCATTCTGTCCGTGCACGTCCTCGGTGAAGCCCGCCTCCTGGCCCGGCACCAGGATCAGGTAGTCGTCACGGTTGGTCGCGGACACGCGTCCCGAGAAGCTCTCGCCCTCGTAGAACAATGTCGCGTTCCAGGAGCGCTTCGACGAGCCGAGCAGACGCTCACGCAGCGAGGTCGCGCCGCTCGCCGTGACGTACTGGATGTCGGTGTCGACATAGGTGTAGTTGAGCTGGACGCCGAAGTTGCGCCACACGCCCGGCAGGAACGTGAAGGGCTGGACGTAGTTCGCCTCGAAGCCCTTGAGCGGACCGCCAGGCGTGTTGAGCGGCACGCTGAAGACAAAGTCGTCGTTGACAGTCGCCCCCGTCCCTTCGAGCAGGCTTGCGGGCAGCCCACTGGACGCGTAGCTGCGCACTTCCCGGAACGGTTGAATGGTCGTTTTGAGGTCTTTGTAGAACAGGCCGAGCCCGAGCATCGCGCCTTCGTCGAAATACCATTCGAAGCCCAGATCGGCAGTGTCGGCGCGCACCGGCTCGAGCGTGGGATTGCCGCCGCTGACGGTACGCGCACCACCACTGACGTTGACCGTGACGCCCGGCGTCAACGAACCCAGGCCGGGCCGCGACATCACGCGCGCGGCGCCGAAACGGATCAGGAAGTCCGGCGCGATCTCAGCGACGAGGTTCATCGACGGTAGCGTATCGCTGTACTCGCGCGACACCGTCGAGGTGACCGGGGTGCCGCTGGCGGTTGCGATGCCAGTAGAAGACTGCTTGGTGCGCACGTAACGCACGCCGAAGTTGCCCGAGAACGGAATGTTGCCCAGATCGGTCGAGAACTCGCCCTGCAAGTAAATGCCGCGATCCTGCTCCTCGACGCTGCGTGTATTGACCGCACGCTCAGTCAGCGCGAATGTGCCCTGGCCGCTGTAGATGTCGAAGTAGTCGGCGATACGCGCGTAGCTGGGGATCACCCAGCGTCCGGGCGAACCGCCTATGCCGCTCAGAGTACCGGTGCTGGTGAGATCGGAAGGCACGATCTGGCTGCCATCGGCGAACGCCGGAACGGCGCCTTCTGATTTCCGTCGCAGTTCGCGAGTCGAGAACGTGTAGTCCTTGGCCTGCACACCGCCCTTGAGGCGGAAGCCCGGACTGATGTTCCAGTTGAAGTCGATCTGCGCGTTGTCGAACTTGTTCTCGACGTACTGCGGCCGCAGGCGTATTTCGGCGAGCGTCCAGCCGGCGGGATCGAGCGGATCAATGCCGTAGCTCAGCACCGGCCGGTAGGGATTGCCGCGGTAGTCGTAGCTGTACCCGTCGACATCAAGCTTGTCCATGATGATGGTGGTCTGGATCGGATTCTCATGTTCGGATTTCGACGTTCCGATCCTTCCCGACAGCGTGAAGTCGTCGGTGACGGCGAACTTGCCGTCCAAGGTGAGCTGAGTGAAGACAGTATTCCATTCGTCGTGGCGGCTCTCGGAACGGATGTCGACATTGTCGAACTGACCGTAGATCAGCGCGCCGCGGT
The DNA here is from genome assembly GCF_039674105.1 of Luteimonas sp. TWI596. Classification (NCBI taxonomy): domain Bacteria; kingdom Pseudomonadati; phylum Pseudomonadota; class Gammaproteobacteria; order Lysobacterales; family Lysobacteraceae; genus Luteimonas; species Luteimonas sp. TWI596. Next base: position 260,295 of record NZ_JBDJMU010000002.1, on the reverse strand, counting down.
CATCGACGACGCCGTCGCGAACGATCGTCTGCGGCTTGCCAGCACGGCTGCGACTGAACGAGATTGCCTCGATGTACTTTTCGTCGCGCACAGCGTCAATCTTCGAGTACAGGCCATCGAGCGCGAACTCCAGGCGATCGGTGGGTTTGAACTGCAGCGACGCCGTCACGCCGGTGCGCTTCTGGTCGTGCTCCATCAAGGTGTAACGCGGGAAGCGCGGATGATAGACGTCGCTTCGACACGCGTCCGGGAACGGCGAGGTGTTGATCGGATTCGTCGCCGTGGGACATCCATTGAAGCCGCCATTGCTCGGCCCGTTGGCCCAGCGTCCGGTGCCACTGCCTTCCTCCAGCGTCTGACGCTCGCTATAAGCGACCGAAAGCAAGGCGCCGAAACGACCGTCGGCCCAGGTATTGGCGATCAGGCCGGCGACCCGCGGGTCGGCCTTCGCCGCCATGTCGCTGTAGCTCGCCTGACCGCTGGCGACGACGGTGAGGCCGTCGTAGTCGAAAGGGCGCGCGGTACGCAAGTCGACCGTCGCACCGAGTGAGCCCTCTTCCACGTCCGCCGACGCGGTCTTGCGCACGATCAGCTGCGAGAACAGATCGGAGGCGAACACGTTGAAGTCGAAGCCGCGTCCACGGTTGGCGCCGCCGCTCTGGTCGGATCCGCCGACGGTCGTCAGCGCTTCCATGCCATTGATGCGCACGCGCGTGAAGTCAGGGCCCAGCCCGCGCACGGTGATCTGTCGGCCTTCGCCCGCGTCACGCGCAATCACCACACCGGGAATGCGCTGCAGCGATTCGGCGAGATTGAGATCCGGGAACTTGCCGATGTCCTCGGCGACGATCGCATCGACCACGCCGGCCTCGCCGCGCTTGATGTCGAGCGCCTTTTCCACGCTTGCGCGGTAGCCGACCACCCGCACCGTATCGAGTTCGGCGGCCTGATCGTCAGTACCGGTGGCCTGCTGCGCGAGCACCGGGAAAGCGGCCGCCTGGAGCGCCAGCGCGATGCCGGTCGCCAACAAGGTAACCGGTGTCTTTTTTGAATCGACCCACTGCCTCATACGTCCCCTCCCAGGGTGCCCGGTGCATGGTGTGGCGCGGCTTGACTGCATCGTCGCGCTTGCTAATGTGGTGACGGCGCCCAAATGACACCGCGGGCCAAACGCTATCAGAACACTGTCAGCGACGCATGCTGCGGCGCGACAGACTCACCCCCGGCCAGCGCGCGGCGCCGGCCCATCCCACAGGGCATCACGCATGGGCAAGCGCATCCTCTGTTTTGGCGAACTGCTGCTGCGCCTTGGCGCGCCGGGGCGCGAGCTGCTGCTGCAGAGCCGGCAACTGCAGGTTCATGTCGGCGGCGCGGAAGCCAATGTCGCGGTCTCGCTCGCCCGGTTCGGGCACGACAGCGCATTCGCCGGGACCGTCGCAGACAACGCGCTCGGCGATGGCGCGCTGGGCGAGTTGCGCCGACACGGCGTCGACGTGTCGCGCGTGCGTCGGGTGCCGGGTCGCATGGGGCTGTACTTCCTGGCGACCGGCGCGGGTCTGCGCCCCAGCGATGTCGTCTACGACCGCGCCGACTCGGCGTTCGCGCGCGCAGCCGCCGAGACCTACGCCTGGCCATCGCTGTTGGACGGCATCGACTGCCTGCATGTGTCCGGCGTGACCGCCGCGGTCGGCCCGGCCAGCGCGCAGGCCGCCGCCGAGGCCGTCCGTGCCGCGCGGCCATGCGGCGCGCTGGTGTCGTTCGACGGCAACTTCCGCCCGAAGCTGTGGGCCACCTGGAACGACCGGCCGGCGCCGCTGCTCCATGCCCTGATCGCCGAGGCCGACATCGCCTTCATCGACCATCGCGACGTCGACCTGATCCTGGGTCCGAAGACCGACGAGGCGGGCCTGCCGGCGGCCGAGCGCACCATCGCCGCCGCCGCGCGTGCGTTCGCGGCCTTCCCTCACCTGCAGCGGATCGCCTGCACCCAGCGCGACGTGCGCAACGTCGACACGCACATGCTCGGCGCCCTGCTCGTGCGCCGGGACGGCGCGGTCCACCGACTCGACCCGCTGCCGGTCGACGGCATCGTCGACCGCATCGGCGGCGGCGACGCCTTCGCCGCCGGCGTGTTGCACGGCGTGCTGTCGGGCATGGCTGACGCGCAGGCCCTGGCATTCGGCCTGGGCGCCGCGCGCCTCAAGCACAGTGTCCCCGGCGACTTCAACCTCGTCGGCGCGGACGACGTCGCAGCCCTCGTGGACAGCGGCCGCCTGGACGTGCGCCGCTGAAAAGAACCGGGGTCAGAAAAAACCGGGGGCAGAGTGCAAATTCAAAAAGAATTGCACTCTGACCCCGGTTTGGCTTTGCGCGTGACGGGCTAGAGTTCGCAGAAGCAGTAGGCGACGGCCTTCACCGGCTTGCCGGGCACCGGCGTCATCACGCTCTCGAGCAGGCGCAGGTCCTGTTCGGCCCGCGGCGCGGCGCGCGACAGCAGCCCGCGCGCGAGGTCGCTGTGGCCGAACAGCAGGCTACCGGCGCGGCCGCTGACCAGGCCGGTCAGGAACCGCCCAAACGGCGTTGCGGTCTTCTCGATGTAGCGCACGCGCCAGCGGTCGGCACCGAGTTCGGCGAGTTCGGCCGCCTTGGCGATCGCGGTGCGCAGGCCGCCGAGTTCGTCGACCAGGCCGCGGTCGAGCGCCTGGGTGCCACTCCACACGCGGCCGCGTGCGACGGTGTCGATCTCCTCGCTGCTGCGGCCGCGCGCCTCGCCGACCTTGCCGATGAAGTTGCGGTAGCCGCGGTCGATGATCGCCTGAATCGCCTGCCCGGCCTCGGGCTGCAGCTCGCGCGACAGATCGAAGGCGCCGGCGAAGCGGGTCGTGCCCACGCCGTCGGTGCGCACACCGATCTTCTCGAGCGTGCGCGGGAACGTCGGCACCAGCGCGAAGATGCCGATCGAGCCGGTGATGGTCGAGGCATCGGCATAGATGCGGTCGGCGTTCATGCTGATCCAGTAGCCGCCCGATGCCGCAACATCGCCCATCGACACGACCACCGGCTTGCCCTCGGCCTTGAGCGCGTCGACTTCGCGGCGGATCTGCTCGGAGGCGAACACCTCGCCACCGCCGGAGTCCACGCGCAGCACGACCGCCTTGACGTGCTCGTCCTCGCGCGCCTCGCGCAGCAGCGCCGAGGTCGACTCACCGCCGATCGTGCCCGGGGGCTGCTCGCCGCCGGTGATGCCGCCCTCGGCGACGACCACCGCAACCTGCGCACGCCGGTCGGTGGCGCGCGGCTCGACATGGGCCAGGAAATCGCGCATCGCAATCTGGCGGAACCCGCCGTCGGCATCGTCGTCGGCGACGCCGCGCTCGGCCAGCAACTGCTCGACTTCCTCGAAGGTCTTGAGCCCGTCCACGTAGCCATGGTCGAGCGCGTACTGGGCGAGGTCGCCCTGCGCCGCAGCGATGCCGGCCGGCAAGGTCTCGATCTCGGCGTTGATCGCCTCGGACGTCAGCCCGCGCGCCTTGGCGATGTCGGCCACGTGCCGCTGCCAGATGTCGTTCATCCAGTACAGGTCGGCTTCCTTCGACTCGGGCGACGCGCCGTCGAGAATGAAGGGCTCGGCCGCGGACTTGTACTCGCCGACCTTGAACAAGTGCATGTCCACCGAGAGCTTGTCGGCCAGCGCTTCGCGGTAGTACTGGCGATAGCCGCTCAGGCCTTCGAGCATCATGCCGCCCTCGGGATCGAGATAGACCTCGTCGGCCTGCGCGGCGAGCAGGTACTGCTGCTGGCCGAAGTACTCGCCGAATGCGACCACTTGCTTGCCGGCCGCGCGCAGTTCGGCCAGCGCCTCGGCGATCTCGCGCATCGACGCATAGCCCGAGAACGTCAACCGGTCGGTCCGCAGCAGCACGCGCTCGATCCGATCGTCCTGCTTGGCGGCCTCGAGCGCGCGCAGCACGTCGCGCAGTTGCACTTCCCCGCTGCCACCGCCGCCGCTTTCGGCCAGCGCGCGCGTCAGCGGATCGCTTCGGTACTGCTCCACCAACGCGCCCTCGGGCGCGATCACCAGCGTCGTGCGGTCGAGCAACGGCGCCTGCCGCGAGCCGCCACCCACGATCGCCAGCAGCACCAGCAGTGCGAACAGGAACAACAGACCGAAGAACAGCAGGTTCAAGATCAGCCTGCGGATGAAGTTCATGCCGTCCCAGAGACCGACGATGAAGCGCGCCAACGGCGCGCGCGGGGGCTGCACAACGGTACTCATGCTCGATACGACTCCATTAGAAAAGGGCCCGGATCCGCTGCCGGTGTGGGCAATGCCACGCACGCTCCGGTCCACCGCGGCAGACTACCCGGGCAGCCGGCCGAATGCATGCGCCGGTGGTCACTGTGACAGCCGAGACGCCAACGGCGTCGTCACGCGCCGGCTGGTGCGCAGGAACCGGCCGCCCAGCAGCACCGCGGCCACTGACAGGCCGGCGATCAGTCCGATCCACATGCCTTTCGGTCCCCAGCCCAGGCCAAGGCCCAGGCCCGCACCCAGCGCCATGCCCACGCCCCAGTAGGCCGCGGCAGCCAGGAACATCGGCACCCGGGTGTCCTTGAGGCCGCGCAGCGCGCCGGCCGACAACGCCTGGATGCCGTCGGGAAACTGGAACGCCGCGGCGTAGAGCAGCAGTGCGCCGGCCAGCGACGCGACCGCGGCATCCTGGGTATAGGCGCGGACCACGTGGTCGTGGCCCAACAGCAGGGCGATGCCGGAGATAGTCTGGGTCGCCAGCACCAGGGCCAGCCCCGCGAACCCGGCGCGGCGCACGCCGGCGCTGCCGAGCCCGCGACCGATCGCATTGCCCACACGCACCGTGGTCGCCTCGGCCAGCCCGAACGGCACCATGAAGCACAGGGCGGCGACATTGATGGCGATCTGGTGCGCCGCGGCCTCGATCTCGCCGAGCCGGCCGATCAACAGCGCGGTCACCACGAACAGGCTGCCCTCCATTGTGACCGTCACCCCGATCGGCAGCCCGGTCCGCAGCAGCGGACCGATCTTCGACCAGCGCGGCGGATCGAACCGCGAGAACAGCGCGTAGCGGGCGAAGCGCCTGGACACCGCCAGATACGTCGCAAAGCCCAGCGCCTGCAGCCACATCATGATCGCCGAAGCCAGGCCCAGGCCGCCGGCGCCACGTTCGGGGAACGGCCCCCAGCCGAACGCAAGTGCGTAGCCGGTCGGCACCAGCACCAGCAGCCCGCCGAAGCCGAACAGCATCGTCGGCAGGGTCCAGTGGATGCCGTCGCTCAGATAGCGCATGCAGAAATACAGCGTCAGCGCCGGCACGCCCCAGCGAATGCCGTGTAGGAACGCGGTCGCGCCAGGCACGATATCCGGCGCGATGCCGAGCGGCCCCAGCGCGTTGGCCAACAGCGTCAGCAGAACCAGCAGCAATGCGCCCAACCCGGCGGCCAGCCACAGGGCCTGCCGGAACAGCGGCCCGACCTCGGCGTGGCGCCCTTCGCCGTCGAGCTGCGACACCGAGGGCGGCACGGCCATCAAGGTGCCCATGGGCACCATCAGCGGCAGCCAGAAAATCGCCGTCCCGACCGCGACGGCCGCCAGCGTGTTGGTGCCGTGGTGACCGGCGATCACCGAATCGACGAAGCCGATCAGGCCGGTGGCCACGTGACCGGCAACCAGGGGGGCGGCAAGGAGAGCCGTATGACGCACTTCGTGACCGAAGCGCGGGATGGCGGGCGGGGAGGACATAAGACCGACTCTGGCGACTGCGGCCGCGCGTACGAAACCGATGCGTGCGCTGGCGCCGGGGCGCGCAAGTCCGCTATTTTACGGGTATCGCGCATCGCCCGGGGGAACGGCCATCGGCCGGCGGGCTGCCGCGCAATCGCGACCGCGCGCTCCCGTCGCGCGCTTCGTCCGCCGCCACACCAGCCGGTGCGTCCCATGCCTCATGCCCACGCGCGCGATTCGGCGCCCACTGCCTGCGAGAACTGCGCGGCCCCGCTGCAGGGCGCGTTCTGCCACCGCTGCGGCCAGTCCACCCACAGCCCGGTCCGCCACGCCAGCCATGCGATCGAGGAGGTGTTCGAATCGTTCTGGCATCTTGATGGACGCATCTTCCGGACTGTGCGAGACCTGTTGGTGCCGGGCCGTATCGCGACGCGCTACCTGGCCGGGCAGCGGGTGCGCTATGTCGCGCCGATGCGGCTGTTCGTGATCCTCACGCTACTGACCTTCTTCGTCGCCAAGTTTCTCGTCGATGGCGCGACGTTCGACATCGCAGCAGACAGCCTCGACCGCGAGACGCGTGGGCGTATCGCCGCGGCAACGACCGTCGCCGAGGTCGTACGGGTGCGCGACGATGTGCTCGCCGACCTGGAAGAGGCCCGCCTCGTCACCGGCGCGATCCCTGGCGCCGGGCCGCAGCTTGACGGGGTCGAGGCACTGCTCCGCCAGCAGGCGCAGGCGCGGATCGACGCGCTCGGCGCAGGCGCCGAAGCAGACGCAGGCCCCGCGGTCAGCGCGGCCCAAGGCGAGGCGGTGGGCCGCGATGCGACACCTGCCCCACGCAGGCCGGCGCCGCCGATCATCGGCGGACCGCTTGGCGAACGCATCGAACGCAACCTCGGCCGCATGCGCGACGACCCCGGCGTCTTCAGTCGTGCGCTGCTCGGCGCTGCGCCGACGACGCTGTTCATCCTGGTCCCGTTGTTCGCGCTTCTGCTCAAGCTGTTCTACATATTCCAGCGCCGGCTGTACCTGGAGCATGTCGTCATCGCGCTCTACAGCCACGCGGCGCTGATGCTCGGCCTGCTGCTGGTGTTCTGCTGCGCCCTCGCTGGCAACTGGCTTTCGCCCCAGATGGGCTGGGCGGCGCGTGCGCTCGCCTGGGCGCAGACACTATTGCTGTGCTCGCTGCCGCTGTACTTGCTGGCGATGCAGAAACGCGTCTATGGCCAGTCGTGGCCGTGGACGCTGGTCAAGTTTGCGGCGATTGGCCAGATGTACGTCGTGCTGTTCATGAGCGTGGCGATCCCGATGGCCGGCTACGCGCTGTACGCGGCCTGAGCGCCGGGGGCGCTCAGGGCGACACGCGGGCGCGCAACCAAGCGTCGCGCTCGGGCGCCGGCACCGCCAGCCACTGGCGCCGCAGGGCATCGCGATCCTGGGGCGGCGTGCGTTGCGCCAGCAGCGTCAGATCGGCCAGCGCCTGAGGGGACGCCGCCCGCAACGCCGCGATCGCAGGCGCACGCTGGGCATCGGGCATCGCCGCAAACAGCGGATGCAACCGCGGCCACGCGGCTCCCAGGGTCGGGCCGAGCAGCCAGCCCCGGCGCAGGCCCAGGTCCAACTGCTCGAAGCGTAGGCGCAGCGCTTGCCGCTCGTCTTCGGGCAGGCTGTCGAAATAGGTGGCCGCCTGCTGCAACCGCGCGCGCTCGGCGTCGGGCAGGTCGGACACCGCCTCGAATGCCAGGCGACGGCGCGCGCGTTCAGCCGCCGGCAACGCCGCCCAGGCCGCTTGCCGTGCCGCCAGCGCCTCGCGCTCGGCAGCCGACATCGTGGCCAGCCGCGCCGCCCGCTCGGTCAGCCGGGCCCGGTCCCCGTCAGGCAGCCGCTCGAGCGGCAAGGCAGCCGGCAATGCCAAAGCGCTGCCAGCCAGTAGCAGCAATGGCGCACCGAGCAGGCGCAATGCGCGTTCACAGCTCCGCATCGCTGGTCTCCGGTTCGCCATCGTCATCGGTCTGGACGGGCTGCAGATGGGCATCGGCGGTCTCGTCCTGGGGTAGATCGCGCTGCGCCGCCAGCCAGGCGAAGAACGCCGGGTCGGCTTGCCATCCGGCGTCAGCGTCCTGGGCCAACAGCAGTTCGAAGTCCCGCTCGGTCACCAGCGCGGCCTGGGCGTCGTAGCGTGCGGCCGGCGCACTGTCGGCCAGCGCCTCGATGCGGATCTCTTCGTCGACCAGGCCACCGCGCAACGTCCCGATCCAGGTGGCAGCCAGCGCCAGCATCGTCGCCAAGGCCACCGCGGCCATCACCGGCCAGAGCCAGCGCGGGCGACGCACCACCGATTGCGTTGCATCCGGCTGCACGTCGGCCGCACCACGCACCACCGGGTAGCGCCGCAGCGTCGGCGCGCGCCCGCGCAGCGCCGCCTCGCGCAGGGCGGCCAGCCGTGCGAGACGGTCGGGCGGCAAGGTGCGGATGCCGGATTGAACGGTCGCGGCCAGCGCGCGCCATGCCGCGACATCGGGGCTGCCATCGTCGCCGCGCGGCAAGGCCCGCTGCAGGCCAAGCCGATAGGTCGCGCGCGACACGCCGAGCACCGCAGCCGCCTCGTGTTCGGGCAAGCCGGCCGCCAGCCGCAACAGCACGACGACGCGCGGACCGCCGGGCAGGCGGTCCAGCGCCGGCAATCCGTCGCCTGCGCTGCCGGCCCGGGGCGCGCGCAGCGCCGGAGCGGCCAGCAACAACGACCAGAAACGACGTGGCCAGTCGGCGAACGGCACCGTGGTGGCGCCCCGGACGAACTCGGCCATCGTCGCGGCCACCGCGGCATCGCCGGTGTCCAGATCGCCGCATTGCCACTGCGCGAACATCGCCGCGCGCCGCTCCACGCCACGCAGGAATGCGGCGGCGGCAGGCGGATTGCCGGGGACGGACGACGAAGACGGACGCATCGGGAAGGACGGTTCGGGCCGGGCATCATAGCTTCCACGCCGATGCAGGCGAGTCTTGACAAGCGCGATCGCGCTTTCCACAGGCGCCGGACACGCGCCGACGTTGTGCACAGGACTCACGAAGCTGTCATTTGGCTGAAGTCAACCGGCATCGCCCCCCTCATGACCGAAATGTTTCACGGCCAAGCATTTGATTCAAAAAAGGAATTTAGATTTGGCACTTTTTTGTCCAACCCAACGCCAGCCGCACTGAATCCCGCCTGTGGGGGCGGTTCAATCCGTTCATGCACAGCCTTATCCACAGGACGTGTGGATAAGCCGGATTTCGTTTCCAATCCGTCACTTGCGGCAGAAACGTGAATCTGCCCGCAACTTCGGCGCGCAAACGACGCGACCCCTGGGCTGCCTCGCACCGCCGCCCATGAGCCCGGCGCATCAGCGCTGCCGGCAGCCACCGCAGCGCGAACCCGACTGCCGTGGACGTCGCGCAGCGCCTAGACTGCGCCGGTGTCCGAATCTGCTTCCCTCCCCGCGGTGTTCCGCGTCGCGCTGCCCGTGCCGCTGCCGCGATTGTTCGACTATCGACCGCCCGTCGGCAGCGAGCCCGCCCTGCCTGCGCATGTCGGCCGACGCGTGCGGGTCCCGTTCGGCCCGCGCGAGCTTGTCGGCGTGGTGGCCGAGGTGGGCCCACCGGCCGGCGATGCCCCGCAACTGCGCGAAGCACTCGCGCTGCTCGATGACGCGCCCCTGGTTGCCGGCGAGCTCGACGCCTCCCTGCGCTGGCTGTCGCGCTACACCCACGCCCCGCTGGGCGAAGTGCTGGCGACCGCCCTGCCCGCGTCGCTGCGGCGCGGCGCCCCCCTGCCTGAGACCCATGCCTGGGCCTGGCAACTGACCGCGGCCGGCCAGACGGCGACGCCGGGCCTGAAGCCAGGCGCACGCCCGCACCGATTGGCCGAACTGCTGCAGGCGGCGCCGCGCGACGAGGACGCGCTGGACCTGCTGCTACCCGCTTGGCGCAGCGCGGCCCGCGCACTCGCGGCGCGTGGCCTGGTCGAACGCATCGCCATCGCCGCGTCCGGTCTTGCACCGGCCCCGCAGGCCGGGCCCGCCCCCAACCCCGAGCAATGCGCCGCGATCGACGCGGTGACCGCCACCGACGGTTTCGCCGCGCTGCTGCTCGATGGCGTGACCGGCAGCGGCAAGACCGAGGTCTACCTGCAGGCCATCGCGCATTGCCTGGCACGCGGACGCCAGGCCTTGGTGCTGGTGCCCGAGATCGGCCTGACCCCACAGACGCTGGCGCGCTTTCGCGCCCGCCTGGGCGTGCCGGTGCACGCCTTGCATTCGGGCCTGGGCGATGGCGAGCGTGCGCGGGTCTGGGCAGCCGCCTGGCGCGGCGAATCGCGGGTGATCGTCGGCACCCGCTCAGCGGTGTTCGTGCCCCTGCCCGACGCTGGCCTGATCGTCGTCGATGAAGAGCACGACGGCAGCTACAAGCAGCAGGACGGCATCCGCTACCACGCCCGCGATTTCGCGCTGGTACGCGGCAAGGCGCTGGGCGTGCCCGTGCTGCTGGGCAGCGCCACGCCGTCGCTCGAGTCGCTGCACAACGCCGTGGCCGGGCGCTACCGGCACCTGCGGCTGGCGCAACGCGCAGGCGGCGCACGACCGCCGGCGGTCCGCGTGCTGGATGTCCGCAAGCGCCCGCTCGAAGCCGGCCTGTCGCCCGACCTGCTCGTCGCGATCCGCGGTGCGCTCGATGCCGGCGGCCAAGTGCTGGTGTTCAAGAACCGCCGCGGCTACGCCCCCGTGCTGCTATGCCATGACTGCGGCTGGAGCGCGCACTGCCCGCGTTGCAGCACCCCCGAGCACGGCCATCCAATGACCGTGCATGCCGGCGGCCGCCGGCTGCAGTGCCACCATTGCGGCCACCGACAGAGCGCACCACCGGCCTGCCCCGACTGCGCCAGCCTGGGCCTGCAGCCGCAGGGCATCGGCACCGAACGGCTGGAGGAACTGCTGGCCGCGCGCTTTGCCGACGTGCCGGTGCTGCGGATCGACCGCGGCAGCACCCGGCGGCGGGATGCGCTCGAACGGCTGTTCGCCGAACTGGGCGCACGCCCGGGCATCCTGATCGGGACGCAGATGCTCGCCAAGGGGCACGACCTGCCGAACCTGACGCTTGTCTGCGTGGTCGGCGTCGACGAGGGCCTGTTCTCGGCCGATTTCCGTGCTGGCGAAAAGCTGGCGCAATTGCTGATCCAAGTCGCCGGCCGTGCCGGCCGCGCCGACAAGGCCGGGCAGGTGCTGCTGCAAACCCACCACCCCGACCATGCGCTGCTGCAGACGCTGGTCCACGGCGGCTACCACGCCTTCGCCGCCGAAGAGCTCGACCAGCGCCAGGCGGCCGGCTTTCCGCCGTTCGTGCCGCTGGCGCTGCTGCGCGCCGAATCGCCGCACGCGCAGCCGCCGATGGTCTTCCTGCACGCGGCCCGCGCGCTGCTCGCCGCCCACATCGGGCGCGACGCGAACGGCGCACCGACGCTGTCGCTCGACGGCCCGGTCGCCGCCCCCATGCCCAGACGCGCCGGCACCTATCGCGCGCAGCTGCTGTTGGCCGCCGATCACCGTGCGCGCCTGCATGGCGTGCTGGAGGCCACATTGCCGGCGCTCCATGCGCTCCCCGAGGCCCGTCGGACCCGCTGGTCGCTGGATATCGACCCGGTGGACCTGTACTGAGCCCGGGCAAAGGATACGGGCGTTGCAACCCGATGCCCGCGCTCAGGCCGCCGAGGCACCTCGACGGCTGCGGCTTCTGGGGTTGGGCTTCGGCGCCTCGCGGATCTCCACGGCCTGGCCGTCGCGGCGAACCTCGAACAGGCCGACGGCATCGATCAACGCGCTGAGATTGCGATAGCCGTAGTTGCGTGCATCGAACGACCCCTGGTTGCGCACATGGCTGCCGACCGCCCCCAGGTGCGACCAGCCCTCGTCGTCGGCGCCGGCGGCGACCGCGTTGCGCAGCAGTTGCACCAGTTCGCGATCGCCCTGCAGCTCGGCCGACGTCCTCGCCTTTACCGACCCGCCGTTGTCGGTCTCGTCGAGCGCACGGAGTTTCTCGAGGTAGAGGAACGTCGAGCAGGCCTTGACGAACGGCGCCGGCGTCTTTTCCTGCCCGAACCCGTAGACCCCGTAGCCGTCGTTGCGCAGGCGCATCACCAGTGGCGTGAAGTCGGCGTCGCTCGACACGATCGCGAAACCGTCGAGGTTGCGCGCGTACATCAGGTCCATCGCATCGATGACCATCGCCATGTCCGAGGCGTTCTTGCCGGTGCTGTAGGCAAACTGCTGGATCGGACGGATCGCGTACTCGTGCAGCACCTTCTCCCATCCCGACAAATGCTGGCTCTTCCAGTTGCCGTAGGCGCGGCGCACATTGGCCACGCCGTGCCGAGCGATTTCGGCCAGGATCACATCGATCTTGGAGGCCGGGGCGTTATCGGCATCGATCAGCAGCGCGATGCGTTTCTCGTCGTCGATCCGTTGGCCGTGCATGGCCGTGCTCCTGTGGGCGCTGTGCGCGAGAGCGCCAGTCTGCCCGATCGGCGCCAGCGCTGCGCCTTCAGGGGTCGAGCAGTTCGCGCGCCATCACGATCGCGTCTTCGCGCCCGTGATGGGCCGGGTAGTAGCGCGGGCGGCGGCCGATCTCGTTGAAGCCCTCGTCGTGATAGAGCGCGATCGCATGCGGGTTGGACGGACGCACCTCCAGGAACACCCGCTGTGCGCCATGGCGGCGCGCGGTGTCCACCAGTGTGCGGAACAGGCGCCGCCCCAGTCCGCAGCCCTGGACATGGAGATCGACGCAGACATTGAGCACGTGCGCCTCACCGGCCGCGATACTCAGTACGCCGTAGCCCAGGATGTCGGCATCGGCATGCAGCACCCAGGCCGGATAGCCCGCGCGCAGGCAATCTTCGAAAATGCCGCGTGTCCACGGAAACGGGTAGGCACGCAGTTCGACCGCCATCACCGCATCCAGGTCGTCGTCCCGCATCGGCCGCAACGTCGCTGCGGCGGCGCGCAGCGTCGGCATGTCGATCGGCGCGTCCATGTCAGCCTGCGCGCACGCGCAGACGCCGCAGGGCCGGCCACAGCGCGCGCTTGGCCTGGGCATCGCGCAGCGTCCGCAGTTCGCCCAGGCTGCGATAGATCGCGAAGGCGTCCTCGGCATCGCGGCTGCGACCGGCCGCGCGCAGCAAGGCATCGAGCAACGCATCGTCGGGCAGCGTCTGTCCAGGCAGCTGCGCGCGATAGCGCACGTGCCCGAGCGCATCGAGCGCGGCGCACTGCAGCGCATCCCAGGTCATGGCGTCGCTCCCGCGCCGCCTCGCCGCCGCAGGCACCACAGCACCGGGCCCGACAGCGCGTACAGCAACGACGCGGCGAGCAAGGTCTTGGGCGGATCCACCCACAACGCGATCAGAATGCCGACCGCGACCACCAGCGCCACGAACGGCACCCGGTCCGAACGCGGGCCACGGCCACTGCCCTTGAAGCTGGTGTAGCGGATACGGCTGACCATCAGCAGCGCCGCTACGACGGTCACCCCGAGGGCCAAAAAGCGCAGGTCGTCGCCACTGAACTCCAACTCGTGGCAGGTCCAGACGAAACTGGCCATCAAGCCGGCTGCGGCCGGGCTCGCCAGCCCGACGAAATAGCGTTTGTCGACCGTCGCGACCTGGCTGTTGAATCGCGCCAGCCGCAGCGCGGCGCATGCGGCGTAGAGGAAGGCCCCCAGCCAGCCGATCTTGCCCAGCGTCGGCCCGTCGAGCCGCAGCGACAGCAGCGCCCAGTGGTACATGACCATCGCCGGCGCCATGCCGAAGCTGATCAGATCGGCCAGCGAGTCGTACTGGACGCCGAACTCGCTCTGGGTATTGGTGAGCCGTGCGACGCGCCCATCGATGCCGTCGAGGATCGCGGCCACGAAGATCGCCAGGCATGCAGCGGTGAACCGGCCCTGGGACGCGGCGATGATTGCGAAGAAGCCGGCGAACAGGCCACCGGTGGTGAACAGGTTCGGCAGCAGGTAGATGCCGCGGCCGCGGCGCGGCGTGGGGTCGGTCTCGCTCATCGCACGAGTGTAGCGCCTGGACGGCCGTGGCCGTCGGCCGAACGGTTGCGCGCCCGTCCCGGGGGTGCTGGAATCGCGCCCGTCCCCTGCTCGGCTCCTGGAGCCCCCATGCGCCGTGCCCTCGCCCTGCTCTGCCTCGTGCTGCTGGCCTGCCCGGCCATGGCCGGGGATGTCTACACCTGGAAGGACGCAGCGGGCGTCACCCACTATTCCCAGACCCCGCCCCCGTCCGGCGTGCGCTATCAATTGCGGACTGTCCGCCAGGACGCGACACAGACCGCGACGCGCGACCGGTCCGGCGAAGCCCCCGTGGTGCCGGCGCTGACCGCCACGCCCGGCACCGATGCCGGCAGCCTCCAGGCGCAGTGCGCTCTGGCGAAGGACAGCGTCGCCGCGCTCGAAACCGACGCCCCGGTCCGCCAGGCCGGCGAAGACGGCCGGTTACGCGAGCTCTCGCCTGCCGAACGCGTCGACCAGTTGGCACTGGCCCGTGCCGCGGTGCGCGCCTACTGCCGCTGATCGCCGCGAGGCTGCAGGCCCGCGTGGCACAATGCTGGGTCCGATCCCGACCCAGATGCCGCCGATGCGCCTGTCGCAGTTCCACCTCCGTACCGAAAAGGAAACGCCCGCCGACGCCGAGCTCGTCAGCCACAAGCTGATGCTCAAGGCCGGCATGCTGCGCAAGCTGGGCGCAGGGATCTATCTCTGGTCGCCACTGGGCTTGCGCGTGCTGCGCAAGGTGGAAGCAGTCGTGCGCGAGGAGATGGATGCCGCCGGCGCGATCGAATTGCTGATGCCGACCATCCAGCCGCGCGAACTGTGGGAGGAAAGCGACCGCTGGCAGAAATTCGGCCCGCAGTTGCTGAAGGTGAAGGACCGCAAGGCGCAGGAGTTCTGCTATGCGCCCACCGCCGAGGAAGTGATCACCGATTTCGCCCGCGGCGAACTGGCCAGCTACAAGCAGCTGCCGTTGAATTTCTACCAGATCCAGACGAAGTTCCGCGACGAGATCCGCCCGCGTTTCGGCGTGATGCGCTCGCGCGAGTTCGTCATGAAGGACGCCTACTCGTTCGACATCGACGAGGCGGGCATGGCGGCCTCCTACCAGAAGATGCACGCGGCCTATACCCGGATATTCACCCGGCTGGGCCTGGATTTTCGCGCGGTGCAGGCCGATTCCGGTGCCATCGGCGGCGACGCCTCGCAGGAATTCCACGTGCTGGCCGAATCGGGCGAGGACGCACTGGTGTTTTCCACCGCTTCCGATTATGCCGCCAACGTCGAGGCCGCCCGCGCTGCCGCGCCTGGCGCGCGACCGGCGCCCAGCGAGGCGCTGCGCCGGGTGGAGACGCCCACCCAGAAGACCTGCGAGGACGTCGCCGCGCTGCTCGGCATCGCGCTGGCCCGCACCGCCAAATCGATCGCGTTGATGGCCGGCGATCAGTTCGTGCTCGCCCTGGTCCGCGGCGATCACGCCGTCAACGAGATCAAGCTCGCCAAGGTCGAGGGCCTGGCCGATTACCGGCTGGCGAGCGAGGCGGAAATCGCCGATTACCTGGGCAGTGCGCCGGGCTTCCTGGGCCCGGTCGCCCCGCGCCGACCGATCCGGGTCGTGGCCGACCTGGAAGTCGCCGCGATGGCCGACATCGTATTCGGCGCGAACGAGGCCGGCTGGCATCTTGCAGGCGTCAACTGGGGCCGCGACGTGCCCGAGCCGGACGTCGTGGCCGACATCCGCGACGTGGTTGCCGGCGATCGCGCCGAGGACGGCGGCGAACTGCGCATGGTGCGCGGCATCGAAGTGGGCCACGTCTTCCAGTTGGGCCGCAAGTACGCCGAAGCGATGGATTTCAAGGTGCTCGATGCCGCTGGCAAGGCCGTGGTGCCGTGCATGGGCTGCTACGGCATCGGCGTGTCGCGCGTGGTGGCTGCGGCGATCGAACAGAATCACGACGACAACGGCATCATCTGGCCGGCGGCGATGGCGCCGTGGCAAGTCGCGGTCTGCGTGATCAATCCCAAGAACGAAACCCACGTCGCCGAGGCGGCCGAGGCGCTATATCGGGAATTGCTGGCGGCCGGCATCGAGACCGTGCTCGACGACCGCGGCCTGCGGCCCGGCGCGATGTTCGCCGACATCGAATTGATCGGCGTGCCCCATCGCGTGGTGGTATCGGGCCGCGGGTTGGCTTCGGGCACCTACGAATATCGTCGACGTACGGTGGCGGACGCAGAGAATCTCGATCGCGAATCGCTGTTCTCCAGGCTTCGCGACTGAAGTTTCCTGCAGCCGCCACAGCGCCGGTTAATCCCTCGGCCCATCTCGCGCCAGGTCCGGCGACCGCGCCGGGCGCGGCGATGATTTGTTTCCTGGGATAATCCCGATTATGATGCCCGCCATGCCAAAGGACTGGTCACCCCATTAACCAGCCGGAGCCGTACACATGGCGTTTGACCTCAATGCATTTTCCCCGCAGCAACTCGATGCGCTGATTGCCCAGGCCAAGGAGCGCAAGACCACGCTCAAGAAGCGCAAGCCGCTGGCCACTGTGCGCAAGAAGCTCACCGACCTGGCCGCTGCGGAAGGGTACAGCGTTGCCGAACTGTTCGGCACGGCGGGTGCTGCAGCCCCCACCAAGGCCGGCCGCACCGGGCCTGCCAAGGGCCGCAAACTCGGCAAGGTGCCGCCGAAGTATCGCAACCCGGCCAACAAGGCCGAAACCTGGACCGGTCGCGGCAAGCAGCCGTTGTGGCTGGCCGCCCAGATCAAGAAGGGCAAGAAGCTCGAAGAGTTCCTGATCAAGTAATCGGGACTGCTTTCGAAACGAGAAAAGGCGCCGTTGGCGCCTTTTTCTTGGCGTTTCACCGCCGGCAACCGCACCTTTCGCAGCGTCCCCGTGCGCGCACCGAGCCTCGAAGCTCGGCAGCCTGGTGGCCCGCGGTCCCGCCACGAATGTCGAAGGGGCGCCGTTGCGCCCGAATCGCCAACGACACCCGCGCCATGCCTTACAGATTCTTTCGCGCAGGCAGCAGCACGTTGCCGAAGATCAGGCCGGCAATCAGCGCCATCACGATATTCATCACCAGCAGCGCGGCCTCTTGGCCTGCGGCGACGTTCTGCTGCTGCATCAGATTCATCAGGCCGCGCAGGCTGTTGCTGCCCGGCACCAGCATGATGATGCCCGGGACCCGGATCACCGCACCCGGACGGTCGGCCCAGCGCGCATAGCCGTTGCCCGCCGCCGTGATCACCAGTGCGGCAACGAACAGGCCGATCTCCGGGCCCAGCGCCGCCCCGACCCAGCGCGAGATCAGGTAGCCCGACGCCGCTGCCGCCATCACCACCAGCACGTCGCGCTTGCCTGCGCGAAACAGGATGGCGAACGCGCCTGCGGCGACCACCAATGCCCCCCATTCCACCCAATCGGGCTGTGGCCGCATCGCGCGCACATTCGGCGAGACCCCGAGCAACTGCGCCAGCGCCAACGCGATGATCGTGCCGATGGTCAGCTTGAGCACCGTGGTAATGGCGCCGGCGAACCGCGCGGTACCCGACACCAGGTGCTGGCTGGTGAGTTCGTTGATCGCATTGGTCAGCGCCATGCCCGGCAGCATCACGATCAGCGAGGCGATGATGACCGTGTTGAGGTTGAGCGGGCTCAGGAACGCCGACACGAGGATGGCGACGAAGCCGGCGAGCATGCCGGCCAGCGCGTCACCGGCCTCCTTGAGTCGGGTCCCGTTGCGAGTCACCAGGTCGAGCAGTCCGATCAGCAGCCCGATCGTGCCGGCAGTGGCGATATCCGGCCAGGGCAGCCGCCACAGCCCGGCCACCCCGGTGGCCACCAGTGCGAAGCCGAGCACGTGCAGCGCCCTCCCTGCCCGCCCCGGCTGGCGCTGGTCGAGTGCACGCAGCGCCGCATGGCCCTCGGCCAGGTCCATGCCGCCGGCCATCACCTGCTCGGCAATCCGGTCGGTCTCGCACAGCTTGTACAGATCCACCTCGCCCGGGGGCATGCGGATCACGCGGGTCGTGTCGCTGTCGCCGGGCGGACGCAGCGGATCGCTGAATGTCAGGATCATGCCGGTGGGATTGACCCAGGGCTCGCATTCGATGCCCAGCCGCTGGGTCACCGCGATCACCGCCCCTTCCAGGCGCTGCGCGGTGGTGCCATAGGCATGCAGATGCTCGGCAAGCTCGACCACGAAGGCGATGCGGGCGGCGTAGCTGGCGGAGGTCAGCGAGGCGATCGTCGTGGACATCGGCACAGCATGGCATGGGCGCGCCAAGACGGCGATGCGTGATGCCCGGCGTCACATGGATTTTCGGTATTCTCGTCCGTGTTTGCCCCCGCCCCGGACGCACGCGCCGAATGACCGCCTCCCGACACGCCACGCCCAGCGCAGACGCCGACGATGCCGGCCGGCTGCGGCTGCACGGCGACTGGACACTCGACCATGCGAGTGCGATCGAGCAGGTGCTGCGCGAGGCCGACGGCGCTGCGGATGTCGATGCGACCGGCGTGGACCGGCTCGACTCGGTCGGGGTGCTGCAACTGCGGCATTACGCCAACAAGCGACAGCTCGATTTCGCGGCATTCGATTTCCGGCAGGACCATCGCGCGCTGGTCGAGGCGATCGATGAAGTGGCCGACGACCGCCCGCCGCGCAAGCGCGAGTACGGCTTTGCCGCAGCGCTCGGCCGGCTGGGCTACACGATGCACGGCAACTGGCGCAGGATCGTGTCGCTGGTGAGCTTCCTGGGCGAACTGCTGGTCAAGCTCGCGCGGCTGGCCGCCTCCCCGCGTCGGCTGCGGGTCACCTCCACCGTCCACCACATGGAGCAGGTGGGCCTGGACGCAGTGCCGCTGGTGGCCTTGCTGTCGTTCATGGTCGGCGCGGTGATCGCGTTCCTGGGCGCATCGGTGCTGGCCGATTTCGGCATGACGATCTTCGTCGTCGAGCTGGTGTCGATCGCGTTCCTGCGCGAATTCGGCGTGCTGCTGACCGCGATCCTGCTGGCTGGCCGGACCGCGAGCGCGTTCACCGCGCAGATCGGCGCGATGGTCGGCCGCGAGGAGGTCGACGCGATCCGCACACTGGGGCTCGACCCGGTGGACCTGCTGGTCATTCCGCGGGTGCTCGCGCTGATGGCGATGCTGCCGCTGCTGACCTTCATCGCGATGGTCGCCGGCCTGATCGGTGGCCTGTCGGTCGGCGCCTTCAGCCTCGACATCCCGCCGCAGGCCTACCTGTCGCGCATGCACGAACAGATGGAATTGCGGCATTTCCTGGTCGGCATGTCCAAGGCCCCGCTGTTTGCGATCGTCATCGGCCTGATCGGCTGCCTGGAGGGCCTGCAGGTCGAAGGCACCGCGCAGTCGGTGGGCGAACGCACGACCTCGAGCGTGGTCCAGTCCATTTCGCTGGTCATCGTGCTCGACGCGTTTGCCGCGATCTGGTTCATGCACATGGGATGGTGAAGACGTGATGGGCGAATCGAAACATCACGAAAGCGAAGGCCCGCCGGTCGATGCGGGCGCCGCGGTTTCGCCCCTCCCAGATGCCGGGCAGGACGCCGGCGACGCCGACATCGCCATTCGCGTGCGCGGGCTGGTCAACCGCTTCGGCGAGCAGGTCGTGCACGAGGATCTGGACCTGGATGTGCGTCGCGGCGAGATCCTGGGCGTGGTCGGCGGTTCGGGCACCGGCAAGTCGGTGTTGATGCGCGCGATCCTCGGACTGCGTGCGCCGCAGGCGGGCAGTATCGAGGTTCTGGGCGCCGATGCGCTGTCGCGCGACCCCGAAAGTCGCAGCCACATCGAGCGCCATACCGGCGTGCTGTTCCAGGATGGCGCCCTGTTCTCGTCGCTGACGGTCGGGGAGAACGTGGAGGTGCCGTTGAAGGAGCATCACGGCAGCCTGCCCGACAAGCTGCGCTACGAGCTGGCCTTGCTGAAGGTCAAGCTCGCCGGCCTGCCGGCCGACGCGGTCAGCAAGCTGCCCTCGCAGCTCTCCGGCGGCATGCGCAAGCGGGCCGGCCTGGCGCGCGCCCTGTCGCTCGACCCGCCGCTGCTGTTCCTCGACGAACCCACGGCCGGCCTGGATCCGATCGGCGCGGCCGCATTCGACCGCCTGATCCGCACCCTCCAAGAGGCGCTGGGGTTGACCGTCTTTCTCATCACACACGACCTCGACACGCTCTACGCTATCTGTGACCGGATTGCGGTCCTGGCCGACAAGCGGGTCATCGCGGTCGCGCCGGTCGAGGAGATCGAACGGGTCGACCACCCGTGGATCCAGGATTACTTTCACGGCCCGCGCGGCCGTGCCGCACGAGATGCCAGGGCCAACGCGCCAGGAGCCCAGTAGACGACCATGGAAACCAGAGCCAACTACGTCCTGATCGGCGCGTTCACGCTTGTGGCGACGATCGCCTTGCTCGGCTTCGCGCTGTGGGCCGCCAAGTACTCGTCGGACCGCAGCTGGAACGAGTTCGACGTGATCTTCCGCGAGCCGGTGACCGGCCTGACCGAAGGCAGCAGCGTGCAGTACAACGGCATCGCCGTCGGCACGGTCGACAACCTGCAGCTGGCGCCGGAGGACCCGCGGCAGGTCATCGCACGGCTGCGGATCCAGGCCAACGCGCCGGTCAAGACCGACACCCGCGCCCGGATGTCGATGACCAGCCTGACCGGCTCGCCGATCATCCAGCTCACCGGCGGGTCGCCGGAGGCCGCATTGCTCACGGTGTCCGATGGCGACGACGTACCGGTGATCCAGACCGAGGCCTCGGCGCTGCAGAACATTTCCGACACCGCCAACCGTCTGGTCGAACGCCTCGACCAGGTGTTGAGCGAAGAGAACGTTGCCCGCATTTCGCAGACGCTGGCCAACATCGAGGGCATGACCGGGGCCGTTGCCGGCCAGCGCGAGGACCTGGGCGCGATGATCGTCAACGCCCGCCGCGCCAGCGAACAGCTCGAACAGACCCTGACCACGACCAACCGCGCGATGACCAGCTTCGACCGGGAACTGGTGCAGAAGCTGCCCGACCTCGTTGCGCGGCTCGACAGCACCCTGGCCCGGCTCGACTCCGCGGCCGGCGGCGCCGATACGATCCTCAACGAGAACCGCGCCGCGATCAGCAGCTTCGCCAATGACGGCCTGTCCCAGCTGGGCCCGACGCTGGGCGAGCTGCGCTCGCTGGTCCGCGACCTGCGCCGCATCAGCGACCGTCTCGACGCCAACCCTGCGCGCTACCTGCTCGGCCGCGACGCCCCGAAGGAGTTCGACCCGGAATGAAACTCTCCTCGACCGCGACCCGCGATGTCGCACGCGCGTCGGCCGGCCTGCTGCTGGTCACCCTGCTCGGCGCCTGTTCGTCGCTGCTCGGCGGCGGTGCCGGCGACCGCGAACGCTCGACGATCTACGCCCCGGATCCGCGCGTGCAGACAGCCGCGCAGTGGCCGCATGCCGACTGGCAACTGACCCTGAGCCCACCGACGGCCGCGCGCATGATCGACAGCTTCCGCATCGCGGTGCGTCCGACGCCCAGCGAGCTGCAGGTCTATCGCAGCGCGAGCTGGGCCAAGACCCCCACTGACATGCTGCAGGACGTGGTGCTGCGCACGCTCGAGGACTCGGGCCGGATCCCGGCGGTCGCGCGCCAGGGCGCGGGCATCACCGCCGACTACAAGCTGGTGATCGACCTGCGACGCTTTGAGGCCGATTACGCCGGCAACGCGATACCGGCGGCGACGATCGAAGCCAATGCCAAGCTGATCCACAACATCGACCAGACCGTGGTCGGCTCGCGCACATTCCTTGCCGCGATCCCCGCCAGCGGCACCGAGGTCGCGCAGGTCGTCGACGCATTCGGCACTGCGCTGCAGAGCATGGGCGGCGAGATGGTCGGCTGGATCCTGACCTCGGGCAATGCCCACGAGGCCAGCCACCATGGTGCATCGCCCCCGCCCTCGCGCTGATCGCTCCGGCGCGCGCACCACGCTCGAACCCCGGCGGCGGCTCAGCGCAGGATGCGCCGGAACGTCAGGTTGATGCGCGGCCCGACCGGTCGCGCCGTCCTGGGCAGCGCATGCCCATAGCGGGCCTGCGTGTCGCCACGCATCACCAACAGGCTGCCGTGCGCCAGATCCAGCGCCAGGCGCGCCGGCGGTTGTCCGGGCGGCGTGTCGCGCGCCTTGAGCAGGAACCGCCGCGTCGCGCCGAGACTCAACGATGCGATCACCGGCCGGGGCCCGAGCTCGGGCTCGTCGTCGCTATGCCAACCCATCGCGTCGCGGCCGTCGCGGTAGAGATTGGCCAGCACGCTGTCGAACGCCGTTCCGGCCGCCGCCGACACCCGGTCCCGCACCGCCCGCAGCGCCGCGGGCCAGGGGTGCGGATCGAAGCGCACCCCCGAGTACCGGTAGGCCGCCCCCGGATCGCCGATCCAGCAACTCAGCCGCGGCGCATCGATCTGCCGCCCGAAGATGCGCAGGCGATGCGTCGTCCACGGCAACCCGACCTGCAGCGCAGCGAACAGTGTGTCGGCCACCGCGGCGGGCAGCCAATCCGGGTCGAAAGCAAGATCGGCGCCGGGAAGCGAAAGCGCGCCGTCAGTCGGACCCATCTCGCGTCCTCGCTGGCAGGTTTTTAGGGGGTTGCGAACGCAACCCCGGTCTTGGCCTCGAGCGACTGCACGTCCACGTCATCGGCCATTTCGACCAGCACCAATCCGTCTGGCGTCACGTCGAACACCGCCAGGTCGGTGATGATGCGATCGACCACGCCGACGCCGGTCAGCGGCAGCGTGCATTCGGGCAGGATCTTGTGGCCACCGTCCTTGGCGACGTGCTCCATCAACACGACCACGCGCTTGACGCCGGCCACGAGGTCCATCGCGCCGCCCATGCCCTTGACCATCTTGCCGGGCACCATCCAGTTGGCGAGGTCGCCGCGATCGGTGACCTGCATCGCGCCGAGGATCGCCAGGTCGATATGACCGCCACGGATCATTGCGAACGAGTCGTGGCTGCCGAAGTAGCTCGCGCCCGGGCGCGCGGTGACGGTCTGCTTGCCGGCATTGATCAGGTCGGCGTCCAGTTCGTCCTCGGTCGGGAACGGGCCGATGCCCAGCAGCCCGTTCTCGGACTGCAGCCAGACGTCGACGCCGTCGGGAATGTGGTTGGCCACCAGCGTCGGCAGGCCGATGCCGAGATTGACGTAGGCGCCGTCGGTGAGCTCACGGGCGGCGCGGGCCGCCATCTGATCGCGGGTCCAGGCCATCTCAGTTCCCCTCCTGCCGTACGGTGCGTTGCTCGATGCGCTTTTCCGGGTTCGCGTTCACGACGATGCGGTCGACGTAGATCCCCGGCAGGTGCACCTGGTCGGGATCGATGTCGCCAGTCTCGACCAACTCCTCGACCTCAGCCACGCAGAGCTTGCCGGCCATCGCGCAAGCCGGGTTGAAGTTGCGCGCGGTCTTGCGGAACACGAGATTACCGGCCTTGTCGGCCTTCCAGGCCTTGACCAATGCCACGTCGGCGACCAGGGCCGTCTCGAGCACATAGTGGCGGCCATCGAACTCGCGCGTTTCCTTGCCTTCGGCGACGACGGTGCCATAGCCGGTGGCGGTGAAGAACGCCGGAATCCCGGCGCCGCCGGCACGCAGGCGCTCGGCCAGCGTGCCCTGCGGGTTGAACTCCAATTCCAGTTCGCCGCCCAGATACTGGCGTTCGAATTCCTTGTTCTCGCCGACGTAGGAGGAAATCATCTTGCGGATCTGCCGGGTCTCCAGCAGTTGCCCCAGGCCGAAGCCATCGACGCCGGCGTTGTTGGAGATCGCCGTCAGCCCGGTCACGCCCGAGTCACGCAATGCGGCAATCAGCGCCTCAGGGATGCCGCACAGGCCGAAGCCGCCAACCGCGAAGGTCTGGCCATCGGCGACGACACCGGCCAGCGCCGACGCCGCATCGGGGTACAGCTTGCCGCGGCGGGCCGCGGCGGAACTCTGCTCGCTCATCTCGATCCTCGTGGCGCAACTCGTCCCATTCTAGCCGGCAGCGCGCCTTGCCGCCGGTCGGTCGACGTGCGGGATAGAATCGGCATTCCCCCTTTCCACATGGATGCGCCATGCCCCTGCCCGCTTTCAAGGCCTACGACCTGCGCGGTCGCGTGCCCGACGAACTCAACCCGGCGCTGGCCCGCGACATCGGCGTCGCGCTGGCCACGCAGCTCGAGCCGGGGGCCGTGGTCCTGGGCCGCGACGTGCGTTTGACCAGTCCAGAGCTGCAGACCGCGCTGTCGGAAGGGCTGCGCAGCCAGGGCCGCGAGGTCGTGGATATCGGCGTAGGCGGGACCGAGGAGGTCTACTTCCAGGTCGACCGACTCGGCGCGGCCGGTGGCGTCATGGTGACCGCCAGCCATAACCCGATGGACTACAACGGTATGAAATTGGTCAGGCAGCAGGCGCGGCCGATCAGTTCCGATACTGGCTTGTTCGCGATCAGCGACGCGGTCGAGGCGGGCAACCTGCCGCCGCCCGTGGCCGATCCGGGCAGCGAACGGGCCTACACCGACAAATCCGACTACATCGCGCACCTGCTTGGCTACGTCGAGGCGGCCGCGCTGCGTCCGCTCAAGCTGGTGGTCAACGCGGGCAACGGCGGCGCTGGGGCAATCGTGGACCTGCTCGCCCCGCACCTGCCATTCGAGTTCGTGCGCGTCTTCCACGAGTCCGACGGCCGCTTCCCCAACGGCATTCCCAACCCGCTGCTGCCCGAGAACCGCCAGGCGACCGCCGATGCAGTGCGAGAACATGGCGCGGATTTCGGCATCGCCTGGGACGGCGACTTCGACCGTTGCTTCTTCTTCGACGAGGCCGGCACGTTCATCGAGGGCTATTACCTGGTCGGGTTGCTGGCGCAGGCGATCCTGGCCAAGCAGCCGGGCGGCAAGGTCGTGCACGACCCGCGCCTGGTCTGGAACACCGTCGAACAGGTCGAGGCCGCCGGCGGCGTCCCGGTGTTGTGCAAGAGCGGGCATGCCTTCATCAAGGAGAAGATGCGCGCCGAGGATGCGGTCTACGGCGGCGAGATGAGTGCCCACCACTACTTCCGCGAATTCGCCTATGCCGACTCGGGCATGATCCCGTGGCTGCTGATCGCCGAACTGGTCTCCAAGAGCGGGCGCACCCTCGGTGATCTCGTCGCCGCGCGCGTGCAGAAGTTCCCCTGCAGCGGCGAGATCAACTTCCGCGTCGCCGATGCCAAAGTCGCCGTCGAGCGCGTGATGGCGCACTACGCCGCGCAGTCGCCGACGCTCGACCACACCGACGGCATCAGTGCCGACTTCGGCGACTGGCGCTTCAACCTGCGCAGCTCCAATACCGAACCCCTGCTGCGGCTCAACGTCGAGACCCGCGGCGACCGCGCGCTGCTCGAGGCGCGGACGCGGGACATCTCCACCCTCCTCAGTACCTGAATGAAGGAATCACCAGTGAGCCAACTCCAACCCGTCATTCTGTCCGGCGGCTCGGGCACGCGCCTGTGGCCGCTGTCGCGCGAGTCCTACCCCAAGCAGTTCCTGCCTCTGGTCGGGGACTTGACGATGCTTCAGGCGACCTGGAAGCGTGTTGCAGGCATCGCCGAACTGCCACCAATCGTCGTCGCGAACGAGGAGCATCGCTTCGTCGTCGCAGAACAGCTGCAGCAAGTCCAGGCCGGCCCCCAAGCCATCGTCCTCGAACCGTTCGGCAGGAACACAGCGCCTGCGATCGCGCTGGCTGCGCTGGAGGCAACGCGGGACGGCGCCGATCCGCTACTGCTGATCCTGCCCTCCGATCATGTGATCGGCGACGAACAAGCTTTCATCGATGCGGTGGGCGATGCCCGATCCGCAGCCGAGGCGGGCAACTTGGTGACGTTCGGCATCGTGCCCACCGGGCCGGAAACCGGTTATGGCTATATCAAGGCCGGCTCTGGCGCGTCGACCCGACCGGTCGATCGTTTTGTCGAGAAGCCCGACTTCGCGACTGCACAGCAATACGTGGCGTCCGGCGAGTATTTCTGGAATAGCGGTATGTTCCTGTTCAAGGCGTCGCGCTACCTCGAGGAACTCGCTCAGCACCATCCCGGGATTCTCGCCGGAAGCCGAAACGCGCTGGCATCTGCGCGTCGAGATGCGGATTTCATCCGGATCGATGGGGATGCGTTCGCGGCGACCCCTTCGGATTCGATCGACTATGCGGTCATGGAGAAGACCTCGACTGCCACAGTGACGCCGCTCGATGCCCAATGGAGCGACGTCGGCTCATGGGCCTCCCTGCGCGAGGTCAGCCCCCAGGACGCGGACGGCAATGCGCACCATGGCGATGTCGTGGCGATCGATTGTCGCAATACCTATGCGCACGGCAACCGCCTGATCGCGATGATCGGCCTGGAGGACACGATCGTCGTCGAGACCGATGACGCGATCCTCGTGGGACGCAGCGACCGGATCCAACAGGTCAAGGACGTCGTCGCCGAGCTCAAGGCGCGCAAGCTGCCGCAGGCAAGCTGGCACCGCAAGGTCTACCGGCCCTGGGGCGCCTACGATTCGATCGACAACGGCGCGCGCTTTCAGGTCAAGCGCATCACCGTCAAGCCCGGCGCGACACTGAGCCTGCAGATGCACCACCACCGCGCCGAGCACTGGATCGTCGTCAGCGGCACGGCCGAGGTCACGCGCGGCGACGACGTGCTGCTGTTGAGCGAAAACCAGAGCACCTACATCCCGCTCGGCGTAACCCACCGCCTGCGCAACCCGGGCAAGCTGCCGCTGGAGCTGATCGAAGTGCAGTCGGGCAGTTACCTTGGCGAGGACGACATCGTGCGCTTCGAGGATACCTACGGCCGCGCTTGACGCATGCCCGTCGCTCGACCTCAAGGACGGCGCCCTCGGGCGCCGTCCTGCATTCGGGCCTGTCAGCGATCCGCGGAGAGCGTATCGAGCACGCTGCCCAGTGCGGCTTGCCACTCGGGCAGGACGACACCGAAATCGCGCTCCAGCGCGCCAGTGTCCAGGCGCGAGTAGGCCGGACGCTTGGCGGGCGTCGGATAGTCGGCCGTCGTGATCGGCTCGACCGTCGGCGCACGTGCGATCAGACCACGTGCGAGCGCGCCTTCGAAGATGGCCTCGGCGAAGCCATGCCAGCTGGTTTCGCCGCGTGCGGTCAGATGCCAGGTGCCGCGCCGCTTGCTGCCGTCCTGCAGCAATTGCGCGGTCACGTCGGCGATCAGCGCGGCCGGTGTGGGCGTGCCGACCTGGTCGGCGACCACGCGGAGCACATCGCGCTCGGCGCCCACGCGCAACATCGTGCGCAGGAAATTGTGGCCATGCGCTGCATAGACCCAGGCCGTGCGCAGAATCAGATGCTGTCCGCCGGCGGCCCGGATCGCCTCCTCGCCGGCCAACTTGCTGGCGCCGTAGACGCCCAGCGGCGCGGTGGCGTCGTCCGGCCGGTACGGGCGCGTGCCTTGGCCGTCGAACACGTAGTCGGTCGAGTAGTGCACCAGCGGCACGTCGTGCGCGGCGCACCAGCGTGCGATCGCACCCGGCGTCGTCGCGTTGGCAGCGAATGCGGCCTCCTGCTCGCTTTCGGCCTTGTCGACGGCGGTGTAGGCCGCCGCATTGACCACCCGCTCCGGCCGCGTGGCATCGAACAGCGCCACGACGGCCTCGGCGTCGGCAAAGTCCGCCTGCAGGCACGGCGCGCCGTCGGCGAGCCTGCCGCTGCGCGTCGTGGCCTGGACTGCACCGAGCGGTGCGAGTGAGCGCAGCAGTTCGCGGCCGACCTGGCCGTTGGCGCCGAAGACCAGCGTGGTCATGCGCGCAGGTCCGGCAGCCGATCCTGAGCAATGTCGGCCAACAGCGGCGCCTGCGCATCCTTGTCCGACAGCAGAGGCGCCTGGATCGGCCATTCGACGCCGATCTGCGGATCGTCCCAGCGCACGCCGGCGTCGGCTTCCTTGACGTAGACGTCGGTACACAGGTAACTGAACAACGCCGTCTCCGACAGCACTGCGAAGCCATGCGCGAAGCCTTCTGGAATCCAGAACTGGCGCTTGTTCTCGGCGCTCAGCAGCACCCCGTCCCATTGCCCAAAGGTCGGCGAGCCGCGCCGGATGTCGACCGCCACGTCGAACACTTCGCCCTGGAGCACGCTGACCAGCTTGCCCTGCGGCCGCGGCCACTGGTAGTGCAGGCCACGCAGCACGCCCTTTGCGGACGAGGACACATTGCTCTGTACGAAGGTCGTGGGCAGGCCATGCTGGCCGAAGCGCGCCGCGTTCCAGGCCTCGAAGAAGAAACCGCGGGCATCGCCGAACACGGCAGGCTCGATGACCAGGCAGCCGGCGAGAGGAGTTTCGACAATCCTCAACGCACCACTCCCCGGTTGACGAGATTCAACAGATACTGGCCATAGCCACTTTTGGCCAGCGGCCCGGCCAGCGCCATCAGCCGCTCGGCATCGATCCAGCCCTGTCCGAAGGCGATCTCCTCCGGACAGCACACCTGCAGGCCCTGCCGGTCCTGGATGGTCTGGATGAAATTGGAGGCTTCGTGCAGCGACTGGTGCGTGCCGGTGTCGAGCCAAGCGTAGCCGCGGCCGAGCTGTTCGAGATACAGCGCGCCGTCGTCCAGATAGCGGCGGTTGAGGTCGGTGATCTCCAGTTCCCCGCGCGGCGAGGGCGCGAGTTCGGCGGTGTAGTCGCTGGCCCGGCCATCGTAGAAGTACAGGCCGGTCACGGCGTAGTTGGAACGCGGCTGCTCGGGTTTCTCGGCGATGTCGACGACCTTGCCATCGGCATCGAACTCGGCCACACCGTAGCGCTCGGGATCGTTGACCCAGTAGCCGAAGACCGTCGCGCCGTCGCCGCGCGCGTCTGCCCGCCGAAGCGTGTCGGTCAGGCCATGGCCGTGGAAGATGTTGTCGCCCAGCACCAGGCAGCTCGGCTTGCCGCCGACGAACTCGCGCCCGATCAGGTACGCCTGCGCCAGGCCATCGGGACTGGGCTGCACCGCATAGCGGATGTCCATGCCCCACTGCGACCCGTCGCCGAGCAGTGCCTGGAACAGCGCCTGCTCGTGCGGGGTATTGATGATCAGCACCTCGCGGATGCCCGCCAGCATCAGCACGCTGAGCGGGTAGTAGATCATCGGCTTGTCATAGACCGGCAGCAACTGCTTGCTGACGCCCTTGGTGATCGGATACAGCCGGGTCCCCGATCCGCCGGCCAGGATGATGCCCTTGCGTTGCGTCATTGGAATTCTCTCGTCTCCTCCCCGCGCGCGGGGATCACTGATCTCCCTCCCCCGCACGCGGGGGAGGGCCGGGGTGGGGGCGCTTCAGGCCGCGGTCCCAATCCGCTCGAGCCGGTAGCTGCCATCGAGGATGCCGCGCACCCAGTCCTGGTTGTCCAGGTACCAGTCGACGGTCTCGGCAATGCCACTCTCGAAGGTGTGGCGCGGCGTCCAGCCCAGCTCGTTCTGCAACTTGGAGGCATCGATCGCATAGCGCCGGTCATGGCCCGGCCGGTCGGCGACGAAGGTGATCTGGCTGCTGCGCGGCTGGCCATCCTCGCGGGGACGGCGCGCGTCGAGCAGTCGGCAGATCGTCTCGACGACCTCGAGATTCCGGCGCTCCGAGTCGCCGCCGACGTTGTAGGTCTCGCCAACCCGGCCCTTCTCGAGCACCGTGCGGATCGCCTCGCAGTGATCGGTCACGAACAGCCAGTCGCGCACCTGCTGGCCGTCGCCGTAGACCGGCAGCGGCTCGCCGGCCAGCGCCTTGGCGATCACCAGCGGAATGAGCTTCTCGGGGAAATGGTAGGGGCCGTAGTTGTTGGAGCAGTTGGTGGTCAGCGTCGGCAGGCCGTAAGTGTGGTGGAACGCGCGCACCAGGTGGTCGGACGCCGCCTTGGAGGCCGAGTACGGCGAGTTCGGCGCATACGGCGTGGTCTCGGTGAACTTGCCGGTCTCGCCGAGCGTGCCGTAGACCTCGTCGGTGGACACATGCAGGAAACGGAAGGCTGCCTTGGCGTCGCCGTCGAGGCCCTTCCAGTAATCGCGCACGGCCTCGAGCAGCCCCAGTGTCCCGACGACATTGGTGTCGATGAACGCGGCCGGGCCGTCGATGGAGCGGTCGACGTGGCTCTCGGCCGCGAAGTTGAGCACCGCATCGGGCCGGTGCTCGGCCAACAGCCGGGAGACCAGGGTCCGATCGCCGATGTCGCCATGCACGAAGACGTGGTCGGCGTTGCCTTCCAGCGAGGCCAGGGTCTGCAGGTTGCCCGCGTAGGTCAACGCATCGAGGTTGACCACGCGCACGCCCAGGCGGACCGCCTCGAGCACGAAATTACCGCCGATGAAGCCGGCACCGCCGGTGACGAGCCAAGTGGGCACGGAAACACGCTCCTTTGCACGAGTGCGTCGAGCCGCCAGTTGGGGGGCGGGAGGACAGAATACCGGTCCGTGCGCTTGCCGACCTGCACAGAACCGGTCCCCGACACCGACATCCCTCGCTCCCCGACGCTCACACCGCTAGAATCGGGGAATTCGCCCCGTGCCTGCCGCCGCGGCCGGGTGACCCGTCAGACATCTAAGGAATGCCCGCCCGATGAAGATCCTCGTCGCCTACAAGCGCGTGGTGGACTACAACGTCCGCATCCAGGTTAAGCCCGACGGCTCCGGCGTCGTCACCGACGGCGTCAAGCTGTCGGCCAACCCCTTCGACGAGATCGCGCTCGAAGAAGCGCTGCGTCTGCGCGACAAGGGCGTCGCGACCGAGGTCGTGGTCGCCACCATCGCACCGGCCGACGCCCAGGCGCATCTGCGCAACGGCCTGGCGATGGGTGCCAATCGGGCGCTACACGTGGTCTGCGACCAGCCGATCCAGCCGCTGACCGCGGCGCGCACGCTGCTCAAGCTGGTCGAGAAGGAACAGCCGGACCTCGTCATTCTCGGCAAGCAGGCGATCGACGACGACGCCAACCAGACCGGCCAGATGCTGGCCACGCTGTGGGGGCGTCCGCAGGCGACCTTCGCCAGCAAGCTCGAGGTCGCCGACGGCAAGGCCACCGTGATCCGCGAGGTCGACGCCGGCCTGGAAACCCTCGAAGTGGACCTGCCCGCCGTCGTGACCACCGACCTGCGCCTGAACGAACCGCGCTTCATCAAGCTGCCGGACATCATGAAGGCCAAGGCCAAGCCGCTCGAGTCGATCCCGTTCGCCGACCTCGGCGTGGACGCGGCCGACACGCTCACGACCTCGCGTTACGAGGCACCGGCCAAGCGCAGCAAGGGCGTCATGGTCAAGGACGCGGCCGAGCTCGTTGCCGCGCTGAAGGCCAAGGGCCTGCTCTGAACCGTCGCTCCCGCACCGCGGGAGCCCAGTGACTGCCGGCCGAAGCCGGAGTGCATCGACGCGGTCCGGCCCGGACGCGACGATTCCCAGGAGAACTTCCATGTCCAACGTCCTCGTCATCGCCGAACACCTCGACGGCAAGCTCAACGCCAGCGCGACCGCCAAGACTGTCGCCGCGGCGCAGGCCCTGTCGCCGGCTACCATCGATATCGTCGTGCTCGCCGCCGACCCTGCCAGCGCCGCGACCGACGCGGCGACCATCGCGGGGGTCGCCAAGGTGCTCACGGTCGCAAGCCCGGCCAATGCGCAGCCGCTGGCCCAGGTGCTCGGCCCGCAGATCGCCAAGCTCGCCGCCGGCTACAGCCATGTCTTCGCACCGTCGACCACTTTCGGCAAGGACCTTATGCCGGTGGTCGCCGCCCTGCTTGGCGTCAACCAGATCTCCGACCTGATGACGGTCGAGGGCAGCCACACCTTCAAGCGCCCGATCTACGCGGGCAATGCCATCGTCACCGTCGAGGCCCCTGCCGACCAGCCCGTGGTCGCCACCGTGCGCACCGCGTCGTGGCAGGAAGCCGCACGCGGCGGGAGCGCAGTGATCGAGCCGACCACCGTCGATGCCGACCTGCCCACCCATACGCGCTTCGTGGCCCTGGCGGCCGGCAGTACCGATCGTCCCGACCTGCAGAGCGCCAAGCGCGTCGTCTCGGGTGGCCGCGGCGTCGGCTCGGAAGAGAACTTCAAGATCATCTTCGACTTCGCCGACAAGCTCGGCGCGGCCGTCGGCGCTTCGCGTGCGGCTGTCGACGCCGGCTACGTTCCCAACGAGCTGCAGGTCGGCCAGACCGGCAAGATCATCGCACCCGAGCTCTATGTCGCGATCGGCATCAGCGGCGCGATCCAGCACCTGACCGGCATCAAGGACGCGGGCACCATTGTCGCGATCAACAAGGATGCCGACTCACCGATCTTCGAGATCGCCGACATCGGCCTGGTGGGGGACTTGTTCAAGGTGCTGCCGGAGTTGGAAGCCGCATTGGACTGATGTGAGTCGACCCCACGTGCCGTCGACGGAATCTTGACCCAAGGAATGCCGTCGACCGAGGTCGATCCGATGTGCCCCAGCGATAACGCCAAGCGGCCTTGAGAGCATCGTCGCGAAGAAGTGGCCGGGCATGCCGTCAGCCCGGCCGACCTTCCTTGCACAGAGAACGTCAGTTGTCGCCAAAGAGATCGCGGGTATAGACCTTGTCGGCGACATCGACGAGCACATCCGCCATGCGGTTGCTGATGATCACATCCGCCTCCTGCTTGAACGCCTGAAGATCGTTGACCACGCGCGAACCGAAGAACTCTGACGCTTGCAGCACGGGCTCGTAGACGATCACTTCGACGCCCTTTCCCTTGATGCGTTTCATGATGCCTTGGATGCTCGACGACCTGAAATTGTCCGAGCCCGCCTTCATGATCAAACGATAGACACCTACCACCTTCGGGCGGCGCCCCAGAATATCCGCCGCGATGAAGTCCTTGCGCGTGGTATTGGATTCGACAATCGCGCGAATGAGGTTCTGGGGCACACTCTGATAATTAGCGAGCAATTGCTTGGTGTCCTTCGGCAGACAGTAGCCGCCATAGCCGAACGACGGATTGTTGTAGCCCGCGCCGATCCGCGGATCAAGCGACACCCCCTCGATGATCTGTCGACTGTCTAGACCATGGGCCTGCGCATAGGTGTCCAACTCATTGAAGTAGGAGACGCGCATCGCCAGGTAGGTATTGGCGAACAGCTTGATGGCTTCTGCCTCGGTCGAATCGGTAAAGAGAACAGGAACCTGCTCTGCTTCCGCCCCCTGCTCGAGTAGCGCAGCGAAAACCCGTGCAGCCTCTGTGTGATCTCCAACGATGATACGAGACGGATACAGATTGTCCTGAAGCGCGCGCCCCTCGCGTAGGAACTCCGGTGAGAACAGGATGCTATCGACGCCTAGCGAGCTTCTAAGGCTGCGCGTATAGCCCACCGGGACCGTCGACTTGATGACCATCGTGGCGGATGGGTTGATCGCGATTACCTGTCTGGCTACCGCTTCGATGGACCGTGTGTCGAAGTAGTTGGTCTCCGGGTCGTAGTCCGTAGGGGTGGCGACCACGACAAAACTCGCTCCCTCATAGGCATCCTGGGGATCCAGCGTGGCACGGAAATTGATCTCCCCCTGATCAAGCGCGGACTGAATATCGGCATCTTCGATAGGCGACTCCCTCCGATTGAGCTTTTCCACTTTCTCTGCCAACAGATCCAGCGCGACCACCTCATGATGGCGCGCCAGGAGAATCCCGTTGGAAAGACCAACGTAGCCGGTACCTGCAATCGCAATTTTCATTAATTCATTCTTCTCGAGGAAATAAATTACCGAGGAGCCGGGATGTGCAGCATCCTCTCTCGAGCGCAATCGTAGTAGACCTGCCCCCTCCAGAACGCCATGCCTTCGGCCAACGCCTGCTCGGGTAGCGCCTGACGCATGCGATCACATGCCGCCCCTGGCCACAGAGAATCGGGCATCGCCCGCTCCGCGGACGAAAGATAGGGGGCGAGTATGTACATCGCAGAGACGGCGATCACCGGCAAGGATGCACCGAAGGCGACGACCCGCGCTTGACTGACCGCCTGATCGGCAATCCTACGCGGGCGCAGCGAAATCATCGCGGCCACAATCAGCGCAAATGTGGGCGGGAGAAGAAGGCGATTGCCCCAGCTATCCCACCCGAATGGAGCCCACCAACGCGCGAACGCCAAGGCGGAAATCGCCAGAACGAGTCCAGAGCCGATCAACGCCGCACGACGTGGCACCCATCCTTCCAGTCGCCATCCGGCCAATGCAACGAAGACCGGAAACGTCCAGAACACCAGTGCTCCGCCATTGGGCGATAGAAGTGAACCGGCGAGGAACTCGGCGCTTTTCCCCAGTGTCGGCAGCGTCTGTCGCGCCTCCTCCATGTAGCCCAGCGGTAACGGCGTGCCGTAGCGGAACAGGTTGTAGAACGCGGACAGCGTCACGGCAAGCGCGACGGGGACTGCCGCCACCGCAGCAGCCCGCCACAAAAAGCGCCGCCCCTCGCCCACCCCGGCCCATTGCCGCAACTGGTGACGATGCAGCCACAACAGAACCAAGCAAGCAGCGCCAACGAGAACCGCGGCCGTATCCTTGTACAGAGGAAAGATCAGTCCTGTTGAGAACAACAAGATGCCGGTGTCCTTGCTCGGCTTCGACGGTCCTGCCTCAAGCAGCCGGACGAAGGCGCCCAGATAAAGCCCACTGAACACCGCCGACTGCAGTTCCATTGCTCCGCTGGCGATGTAGAACAAGGGCAGCGGGCTAAGCAGGATGGATGCGAGATAGGGATAAATCAGATGCGCTCCGCGACCGCGCTGCAGCCATAGAAAAGCCAGTGCTGGCAGCAGCAATGACACCACATTGACTGTTGTCAACATGCTGCGATCGTTCACATGACCGGAGCCCGCCAAACCGGCATTCATGAGGTAGGCCAGCGGAAATTTGCTGACCCCAGAGCACGGCACCGCAGGAGCGTCGAGACAGCTCGCG
This sequence comes from Luteimonas sp. TWI596, assembly GCF_039674105.1. Taxonomy (NCBI): domain Bacteria; kingdom Pseudomonadati; phylum Pseudomonadota; class Gammaproteobacteria; order Lysobacterales; family Lysobacteraceae; genus Luteimonas; species Luteimonas sp. TWI596. The sequence continues at coordinate 225,440 of NZ_JBDJMU010000002.1, read as the reverse complement.
ACCGCGGTCCAGTCGCCTTGCCAGGCGGCGTAGTCGGTCGGGTTGAACTGAGCGGTGCGGCCTGCCTGCCAAAGCGCGGCTGCCGACAACAGAAGCAGCATTGCCCTGACGGGCCAGGGCCGACATCGCATGCTGCTTGGTGTACCTAGTTGCGCTTTGGAGTGCACTTCCATTCATCCTGACCAGGTTGCAGCGGCGAGCAGTCATGGTCGAGCCGAAGGCGTTCCCCGCGATCGGCGTAGACCGCACCCGAGACCAGGTACAACGCTCGAGGATCGAGTGACTGGAATCTCCCATCGTAATCGCAGTGGTATGCCGTCTGGTCTGCAGGCGTTCGCGCCGCATAGAAATTGTTAGTAGGCACCTTCAGGCGCGCTGCGAGGTCGCCGATCGCCTCGTAATTGCGAACCCCACCTGCGGGTGTGTGCTGGTTGTCGCATTGCCAGGCCGGAAACACCAGGACAGCGCTGTATTGAGCAGCAGCGATCCCGTCAACACGCAGCGCATTGCCCGATGCGATCGTGTTACGGACGTTCGCGCCGATCGTGCTGACATCGACGATCTGCAACGCGGTGATCGCCATCAACAGCGCCGCCGCCCGACGCACGCCGAACCGGAGGGTGCACGCACATACGCTCACCAGGATCAACCAGAAGCCCGCCATCCAGAAGAACCGACCCGAGCCCCGGAAACGCGAAAGCAGGTATGTCACGGCACCGGGCAGAGGAATCTCGAGCGAGTGACTCGCAACGGTTACCGTCGCCGACACCGCCAATGCGGTACAGAGAAGCACGATCGCCAGCGCAGGCACGAATGGGAACCGGTTATCCGGCGCGCGATGATTGACGTAGGTCAATAGCGCAATGGCCATCAGGCTCAATACGCCAAGTCCCACATAGGTATAGCCCTCGAATGTCTGCCCGCCTGTAGCATCGGGCACGTCCAGAGGTAGCAGTCGAGCGATTCCGTGCGAATCGAAGGGGCCGAGCACATTCATCGAGTAGACACCGTACCCGCCACTATGCGCCGTTGAGCCCCCCAAAAAGCCGAACAGCGCCAGGCCTGTGGCGGCGACGCCCCCGATCGCCACCAATCTGCGCAGGACTTCGGCAGATCCAAGTGCTCGGATGCGAAAAAGGCTCAGCGTCGCGCTGCTGATGCAGACCATCAGAGCGAGATAGGGGTTGAGTCCGGTGGCCAGCAATACGACGCCGCAGTTGGCGAGATACCAACGCGAGCCGCGTACTTCGAGGGTCGCAAGCGCCGCCCAGATGGACAGCACCAGTACCCACTGAGATGACAGCGCAGTGTGCCCCTGGAAGCGGTAGAAGGTGTAGGGAACGCTGGCGATCAGGAACGCACAGCAGATCGCGACGACGACCGAGGCCCCCCCCCTGCCCGCACCGACGCGCGTAAGCGCCGAAAGGGCTGCAAGGTAGGCGAACAAGGCCTGCAGCACCAGGCACATCAGGAAGTAGTAGCCGAAGTACTGTGTTCCGGGTTCTACAAAAGATGCGACGGGACGAGCCAGTAGCAGCAGCAATGGCATCGGATCGAACAGCGCGATGCTCAATGGCAGCGGATGACTCATCCGTGTCGAGGCCAACCACACAACGTCTGGATCGGACAGGTACTGACGCCAGGCCGTATGCACCTGAGACAGGTCGCCCCATAGCCAGTGAACATCATGCACATCCAAGGGAACGGCTCCGAGCACATAGCGCCCCCAGCAGACCGCAAATGCAATGACGGTCAGGGCGCCAAGAAGGCGGGCCGTACTGCGGTGACGGACAATGCCGCCCAAGCGAAGCGTGTTCACCTGCACCGGTAGTCAACCTCTGACGCGCTGCGGCGAAAGGGATCCGTCAAGTCATCACTGTAGCCGCCCATGATCAGCCTGTGCTTGGGAAGGAAATGGGCACGATAAAAGCGGCCCATCGATGCGAACCTCTGCCCTTTGTCGGTCAGACGCACACATCCGTGTTCAATGGTGATCGTGCCCGACTCAAGCTGTTCGGTCAGACGGATATCCACCAGCCGATGCTCAACCATGTATTCCTTCACGAAGACATCCGCCATGCGTGCCTGCTCGATGCCCCCACCGCGCTGTTGCAACTTTTCGAGGATGTAGAACGAAAGGGACCGGTCGACCACAGTCGGAACGCTGATGGCAAAGGAATAGCCACCCAGCGTCCAGAACAGCAAGAGCAAGATGCACTCCAACCCCGTGAAATGTCGGGCCTGCCGCGCACCCCACAGTAGGCCGGCGCAGATCGCGACGGCTATGAGGGCGTCGATGATGGCCGCATACAGGACGACGTCGACACGAAAATGGCGCATGTGCACATAGTGCACCGCCAGCAACACCGCAACGAAAGTGACTGTCGCCAAGAAAGCACGCACATACTTGCTCATCTGAACACCACGAATTTGTTCGCCACGAAACTAAAAGCCATCTGTACACCGGTCGCGAGCAAGAATCCGATCCGATAGCCGTAACCTAGCCAGTCAGCCCAGAGATACATGATGCCCGCATGCAGAGCGGCAATGAGAACGTAGAGCAAGACGAAAAGCCCCCCCTGTTTGACAAGGCTTCCCTGCTGCCCACGAAAAACGAAGTACCGGCTTCCAATGAAGGACGCTGCAATCCCGAACACCGCTGCGATGGCATTGGCGATTGCCGCAAGGGGGATATGCAATACCTCAATGTTGAATAGCAACACCCCATAGTGGACCGAAGTGGCGACAACGCCATTGATCAAGTAACGGACAAGTTGACCGCCCAGCCCCCCCTCAACTGCGGCCGGCATATTGGATGTCGTCAATGAACTCACGATAGCTTCCCGACAGCAGCACGCCGCCACCTCGAATCATGCCCGACAGCATCAGGATGATGAGCGTCAGGGCTGCAGTCTGCAGAAATACAAGCAAGAGAATGCCGAATGCGAGGGAGAACCAGCCAGGCGTGGCGAAGCCCAGCATCTTCAACATCAGAGCCAACACCCCACCCAGAACTGAAAGGCTCGCGACGATGGTGCAGGCGATACCAACACGCACCAGCACGTCCTCGGCGAACACCATCAACGCACGAAACCCGTGAAGCGCCAGGCCGACGAAGTTCATCTTGCTGCGTCCGGCATATCGCGCGCCCCGATCCAGGCCGCAGTTGCGGACACGCAGCTTGGAGGCGAGCACGGCGGCGGCGACATGCGTCCACAATTCCTGCATCGCGGCCAATCTTCGCACCGCCGGCATCTTGGCCGCCATGAAGTTTCCAAAGCTGATCCTCCTGCCACTGAGCAAAGAGAACAGCAATTTGTAGACCACATAGAAGGTCTTGAACTTCAGCGACTCGACCCGACTTTTGCGGGTTGCCACCACGACATCCACATTGGGCGACGCCAGGCCTGCGATGAGATCGGAGATGCTCTGTGGCGTGTCCTCGCCATCGGAGTCCATTGAAATGACGATCGCTTCGTCTCCGAAATTTTCGGCCACATAGCTCAGACCAATCGCGATTGCACGCTGGTGCCCGACATTTCGGCGCAGTTTGAGCACGACGCCCTCGAGGCCAGCAGCGCCGATCGCAGCGACGTCCAGCGGCTGCCGCACCGAGCCGTCGTCGACAGCGACAATATAGACATCGGGTCCCTGCATCCGCGCCAGTTCGAAGAACAGCTGCGAAGACGCCTCCAGATCTTCATACACCGGCATCACCACGATCTTGCGCATTGCCAACTCCACTAGGCTTGCAGCCGATGACGGAAGTAACTGATCGTTTCCTGCAGTCCATCCTCGAGCGCGACCTTCGGCGCCCAGTCGAAGGTCGCCTTCGCCAGGCTGATGTCCGGCTGGCGCTGCTTCGGATCGTCCGAAGGCAAGGGACGATACTCGATCTTCGACGGTCCACCAACGAAACGAAGGACCGTCTCGGCAAGTTCAAGCATGGTGAACTCGCCAGGATTGCCGATATTGACGGGGCCGGTGAAATCGGCCGGAGACTCCATCAACCGCAACATGCCCTCGATGAGATCATCGACGTAGCAGAAGCTTCGGGTCTGGGTGCCATCACCATAGATCGTAATCGGCTCGCCCTTGAGCGCCTGCACAATGAAGTTGCTGACCACACGGCCGTCATTGGGATGCATGCGCGGACCATACGTATTGAAAATGCGCATAACCTTGATCTCGAGCCTATGCTGCCGCCAGTAGTCGAAGAAAAGGGTCTCCGCGCAGCGCTTTCCTTCGTCGTAGCAGCTGCGTATGCCGATGGGGTTGACTCGCCCCCAGTAGCCCTCGACCTGGGGATGTATCTCGGGGTCACCATAGACTTCGCTGGTACTGGCTTGCAGGATTCTGGCGCCGATTCGCTTGGCCAATCCCAGCATGTTGATTGCGCCGTGCACACTGGTCTTCGTGGTCTGCACGGGATCATGCTGGTAATGCACAGGCGATGCCGGACAAGCCAGGTTGAAGATGCGGTCCACTTCCACGTAAAGCGGGAATGTGACGTCGTGGCGCATCAACTCGAAACGTGGATGATCGAGCAGCCCGCCGACGTTAGCTTTGCTTCCGGTGTAGAAGTTGTCCACGCATAGGACGTCGTGGCCTGCTTCAATCAGGCGATCACAAAGATGGGAGCCCAGAAAGCCGGCGCCGCCCGTGACCAGAACGCGTTTTTGTTCTTCAACCATGGTCAGTACAGTCCTCGGAGTTGATGGTTGCGCATCGGTCGGCCTCTATGAGCGAGTCGAAAGACACCCAGCTATCTATTCAAATGCAATCAGAACTCGGCGATCAAACCTCGATCTAATGCGGCCATGCCCCCAGCATCCAAGCCAACGTCTGCTCGAACGGGGGTGTCTGCCAGTCGCCGATCCAGCTACGCAGGCGTTCGTTACTGCCCAGCAACGTCTTGACCTCGTTGGCGCGCACGAATTCGGGGTTCACCAGAACATCGAGTCGATGCCCTGTGAGTGCTGTGCACATCTCGATGATCTGCATCAACGTGAGGCCGCGGCCGGAGCAGACGTTGAGCACCTCGTTGTTCGCTGGCACCTGAAGTAGCGAGCGATACGCCGATGCCACCGCTCGCACATCGCCGAAATCGCGTGAAACCTCGACGTTGCCAAGCTCAATCGCCGGCGCCCGCCGCACGAAATGCGACACGATTTTCGGCACAAGAAAGTGCTCTGCCTGCCCGACTCCTGTGTAGTTGAAGGGCCGCGTGATAGTGATGGGCAGTCGTCCGCGCCAGAGCCCGGCGATATGCTCCATCGACAGCTTACTGACCGCGTAGTCGTTGGCTGGCGCGGGCATGGTGGTTTCGTCCAAACGCCCTGACAACGCGTTGCCATAGACATTGGCACTGCTCGCCAACAGGACTCGCTCGGGAACGCGCTGCACTTGTTCGAGCGCGACCAGCAGATTGCGGGTACCCAACATATTGACGCTATAGAACTCTTCGGCCTGGTCATGACCGACAAACGCCAGAGCCGCAAGATGAACGACCATGTCTGCTCTGGCTTCAGTCACCGCGGCCGCCAGCGCAGATTTGTCCCTCATATCGGCAACGACATGCTGGTCCGCCGCCCCGCTTATCGAGCCAGGGCCGCCCAGCGCGATCACGTGACTGCCGTGGGCCTGCAACTCGGCCACAACATAGCGCCCGGTGAAACCGGACGCGCCCGTGACCAGGATCCGCTTTCCTCTCAAATCAGAAAGAGAAGCCACGCGCGTTCCTTTCCAGGTCGGCTTTCACCATCATCTGACAGAGCTGCTCCAGGGTCGTCTGCGGCCTCCAGCCCAGAACACGCTCCGCCTTGCTCGGGTTGCCTATCAGCAGATCCACTTCGGCGGGGCGATGGAACTTCGGGTTGATGCGCAGCACTGTCTTCCCGGTGGCGCTGTCGACTGCGACCTCCTGCAGGTCGCGGCCGCTGAACTCGACATCGATGCCCGCCCCCTTGAACGCCATGGTGACGAAGTCACGCACGGTCTCGGTTCGATTGGTGGCGAGCACGAACGTATCAGGCTGATCGGCCTGCAGCATGCGCCACATGCCCTCCACATACTCCTTCGCAAAGCCCCAGTCTCGCTTGGCGTCGAGGTTGCCCAGCTCCAGTACATCCAACAGGCCCAGCTTGATCTTGGCGACGGAGTCGGTGATCTTTCGTGTCACGAACTCGCGCCCGCGCAGTGGGCTCTCGTGGTTGAACAAGATGCCGCTGGAGCCGAAGATGTCGTAGCTCTCGCGGTAGTTCACTGTGATCCAATGCGCATAGAGCTTGGCGACGCCATACGGGCTGCGCGGGTAGAAGGGAGTGTCCTCAGCCTGCGGCACCGCTTGCACCTTGCCGAACATCTCCGAAGTCGACGCCTGGTAGAAGCGGATCTTGGGATTCACGAGACGAATCGCCTCAAGCAGGTTCAGCGCCCCGACGCCGGTGATCTGCGCGGTGGTGCTCGGCTGCTCGAAGCTCACACCGACGAAGCTCTGCGCGGCGAGATTGTAGATCTCGTCCGGCTGGATCCTCTGGACCATGGCCAGCGAGGTCCCCAGATCGGTCAGATCGTACTCGACCAGATGCATATTCGTGTGCGTGGTAGCGCCTACTTCATCCAGACGCCAGAAATTGACCGAACTGGTCCGGCGATACGTCCCATGAACTTCATATCCCTTGTCGAGCAGAAGCTTGGCCAGGTACGCGCCATCCTGCCCCGTCACGCCCGTGATAATCGCCTTCTTGATACCCATATCCATTTTGCTCACTATGTTGATGGCATTACGACGATGCGCCACTGCGGTTTGACTGGCGGCCGCATTCTTCCGCCCATTCGACCAGCCCGCCTTCAATAGGCCGACCGGTCACGATCTGCGAGTAGACTGCCTGTCTCGGCCACTTGGGCTCAACAGGGCTGCTTCCAGCTGTTTGGCGCTCTCGCGCCAGGTCGCCCAAGTCAGCGCTGTGACGTCCGGCAGGCGTCCAGCTTCATGATCGGCGATCCACTTGCGCAATGCGACCGCCAGGGACCCGGCGCTGGCGCTGCTGAAGTAGCTGACGTGCTCACCGCCCACTTCGCGGAAAACAGGAATATCTCGCGCAAGCACCGGCATGCCCTGCTGGGCGGCCTCGATCAGCGGCAAGCCGAAGCCCTCGCCCTTGGAGGCCGCCAGCAGACAGGTGGAAGCAGCATACACCCTAGCCAGATACTCATCGCTGATTGCTTCCAGCCAGAACAGACGCCGACCGCGCTCGGGATGTGTGTCGATCCGATCGCACAGCTCGTCAACAAGCCAGCCGCGCTTGCCCACGATCACCAACAGCACGTCGATGCCCTGCGCCCACAGCTGCTCGAATGCAGCCAGCGCGTGCGCGTGCCCCTTCCGCGGCTCCAGCGTTCCCACCATCAGGAAGCTTGTCGCAGCGCCGATCCGTTCGATGACTGCCTCACCGGCGTCCGGCAGGCCTCGACTGGGTGTGCTGTTTTCAATGTCCGCGCCCAGATGGAACCAGTCGATCGTCGGGTGCGACTCCAGCATTGCGTTATCCATCCATGCCCGCACGTCGTCAGCAACCGCCTTGGAGATGCAGATCAGGTGGTCGGAGTAGTCCATGATCGCCCTGAGCCAACGCTCGTGATAGCGCCCGCCGTCGAGAGGCCACCACTCAGGATGCCGGACCGGCAGGATGTCATAAATCACGAAAGCGACCTTGACTCCCGCCGCCCGGAAGTAGTCGAACCAGTGCGGAACCAGCGACGCTGTGTCGCCGACAAGATCCAACCCCAGGAAGACATCCCCGGCGTGACACACCAACGGCACATCCTGGTCGCTCTCTTGGACTCCAGGCGCAAGGCGAGCGGTGAACGCATTCGCGCATACATACTGCCCGCTCGCACGATCGATCCGAACCAACTGGACCCGATAGCCCTCTGGTGGCTGGGCAAGCCACTCTGTCGCAATCGCACGGGTTACTCGCTGAATTCCAGTCCGGTGGTCGTGTACGGCGAGCTCCGACACATCGAGAAGGATACGAGGTGAGGCCGGGGCAATTGAACGATCCAATGCATCTGCCAGCGCCATGGCGACATGGTCCGCCAGTTCGTCCTCCTCCGCCAAGACTTCGATTGCATGCGAAATCACTCCATCACGCTCCAAGCCGGCTGCAGGCGAAGCGGCGTGAAGTGCTTCACAGGCCTCCAGTGCCGCAGAGGCAACCTTGGGCCAAGAAAACTGCGCGCCTCTCGTAAGCGAGTACTCCCGCAATGCCGACAACGCCGCCTCGTCGTCGAGATGACGCGACATGCACTCGCGGATTGAGGCCACGTCCATCGGATCGAACAATGCACTCTTGCATGTCGCGATCTCACGGATACTTGAAGCATCAGAAGCAAGGACCGCGGCCCCGCAGTTCATCGCTTCGAGTACCGGCAGTCCGAACCCCTCGTGCCAGGACGGAAAAATAAAGAAACGGCAGCGATTGTAGAGCGCGACCAGATCGCGGTCGGAAACATAACCGGTGAACACGATCTCCTCAGGACGCATGCCGAGCTCGGCCGCCATTGTCTGCAGTTCCGCGATGTGCGGGCCATGCATGCGGCCCGCCATCACCAGCCGCAGCATACTGCGCTGTCGCTCGTCCAGACATGCATAAGCTTGCACCAGCCGACGAAGATTCTTGCGCTCGTCAGAGCCTCCCGTATAGAGGATAAAATCAGTGGCGATACCGAATTTTTCCTTGACGCGACGCAACGTCAGGGAATCACTGGGCAACGGCTTAAATATCTCGTCGCAGGCACCGGATATGTTGACCACTTGATCTGCATCAAAGTGGAGGACGTCCCTCGCCTCGGCGGCAGCACTTAAGGAGATGGCCAACAGGCGATCGGCACGATGTAATGATTCGAGTTTATCTCTGTAGTACATCTTGTAGGGAGGAATCGGGTCCAGGTAGGCCCCGGGGTTCATCAGCGGAATCAAGTCGTACAGAGTGACGACGGTCGGCATCCGAAAAGCCGTCCCGATGCTGATAACGGATTGATCGCCGTAACCTTCGAACAAACTCGATACATGCACCACGTCCGGCGCCAAGGCCGCGATCGCGGCCTCTCTCACGATCTGCGCCCTGCGGATGCGGTCCTGGTTGTTGCGATCCATGCAATGCACCGGCATCGGCACATGCCAGACATGGATGTTCTCCGGTGGCAGAACGCCGTCGAATGCCAGCCGGATCGCCGGCACCGTTTCAACGAACGAGCCATTGAGCGCCAGATGGATGTCATGACCACGGCTCGCGCGCGCCATGGCAAGCGCCAATGAGAGGCTGTAGCGGCCAATACCTCGGTAACGGCTCTCCGACTGCGCGCCCTGAAGGTCGATGACGATGCGCATGCTCACTCTTTCCTGTTGTTCGATGCCGAACTCAGCCGCTCGTAGAACTGGCGCGCGCGCAAGGACAGCAACTCGACCCCACTTTCGTCGCCGAAGTACTGGACCTGCCCCAGCCCACCGACCAGTACGGGCTCGGGATGCGCTGCCACGATGCCTCGATCACTGGCCAGTAGCCGAAGCCGCGCATGCAGAAATGGCACGAGCCGGACTGCCCTGTTGAGCGAGCGGCCCAAACGCGGCCTTGCGAGTATCGCGCCCATCGTGCGTACCAGCGTCTCGCGAGCTAGAACCTTCGGCTGGCGTACGGCTCGACCGATGTACCACAGTGAGACTCGCAGCGGATGTGTGATCCGCCAGGACTTGCTCTGGAGTATCTCCTGCATGAGCGCCTGCTGCCGCGCCAACTCGACATCGCGGCGATGAATCTCACCCGACAGAGCATGGCCATGGAGCACCGCACGCTCCAGATCCTCCTTGTACCCTTCGACCGCTTCGCTCAGCATCTCCACTTGACGTTCGAGTGCGGATTCGGCCGCACGCTGAGCGTCCGCCACATCGAGAAGCTCCTGCGCCTGCATCGAGGCCTGCGTGAGTTCGGCGTGCAATTGCGCATGGCGTTCGGCGGCAACCGCATTGGCCGCGGCGCAGAACGACGACTGCGGCGCCAGGACGAAATCGTCAAACACGTTTGGACCGCAGGCCAGCGCCGACAGCAACTCAAGATGCTCATCGCTGACGTAAAAGCGGTTCAGGCCATCGAAGTACGCAAACGTATACCCCTTGGCCAACACCATCGGCTCCCAGCCGTCATGGCTGGGCTCCGGGCTTAAGGGGCGTGTGCTCTCAATTACCAGGATCCAGGGCCTATGTCCGGATTGCCATCCAGCAATGACCTGGTGCTCCGCCCCTTCAACGTCAATCTTGAGCCAGTGCACCTGCTGCGCGGCGACGCACTCGAATACCTCATCCAGCGTCATTGCCGGCACATCGACTTCACTGACATGGAACCCAGCCTGTGCGTGGCGTTCCGCGATATCGACCTCCAGCGTGCTCAGCCCGGTGTCTGGAATGTCGTAGAACCGCAGGCTTCCCGACTCGTCCGACACTGCAGCCTGGATGACCTGCTCGTCGGGACGGGCTTCCCGAAGCGCCTGCGCATAATACGCCGCCGGCTCGACATGAACGCCGCGCCATCCCTTCAGATAGAAAAGCCGGCTGACCGAATGCTCTTCGGGGCTCTGAGCACCGATGTCGATATAGGTACCTTCTCGCACCTGCCCGAGGGCTCGCCAAAGAATGACGTCCTCGAAGTTCTGGGCATAGGAGATCAAATTAAACATGCATGTATCCGTTGCTAGACTTCAAGGTTCCGTTGCACCTCGAATGAGGCATCGAACCAGTTTGTGCCGATGAACAGTGCGCGCCCGACATTCATCACTTCGAACACGAGCAGGTTGTCGGTCCACTCGAAATTGTCGACAAGATGCGTCTCGGTGCTCACTAAGGCAGGCGACACCGAGTAAGAACCAGGCCCAAGACGACACAGGAAATCCAGAGTGAACCTGATCCTTTCCCCGGCCTTCACGCCCGTCTGGACCTGGCCGGTGTGCCAAGTATTGCTGCCCCAAATGATGTTGCCCTGCTTGTCTCGCACGATGAAGCCCAGAACAAGGCTATCCACTGCGTCGCGCGCCTCGGCATCCAGGACCAACCGCAGCGCCTGTCCCACGGTGGCGACGCCGACCTCCTGTCCTGTCGCTGCGTCCTCGAGCCTCAGCCCTCGGCTGTACACCTGACCGCTCCCACTGCGCGTCATCACCCAGCCCCCGCTTTCGCGACGCTGCTCGACCGACAACTGCTCATTCTCTTTACGGGCAATCAGTGCGTTGTAGTAGTCGATGACCTCGTTGGGCGCCCCGTCGCGCAGCACGCGCCCCTTGTCGAGCAAGATGACCCTGTCGCACAGGGCCTTGACATCACCAGGGCTATGCGACACCAGCATGATCGACGTTCCCTGCTCACGGAAGCGGCGCATCCGGTCGAAACTTTTGTGCTGGAAGTAGCTGTCGCCTACGGCGAGCGCTTCGTCGACGATCAGCAGATCCGGAGTGAATGCAGTGGCGACCGCGAATGCAACACGTACCTGCATCCCACTCGAGTACGTCCGGACGGGCTGATCAAAATACTCACCGACTTCCGCGAAACTCTCGATCTCCGACATAACGCTGGCGATCTGGTCTTGCGTATACCCCATCAGTCCTGCCGAGTGAAAAGCGTTCTGACGCCCTGTCAAATCCGGGGTAAAGCCCATTCCCAACTCGAGAATTGCCGCGACACGCCCTGTACGCTGCACGCGCCCCTCGGTGGGCTGCGCGGTACCAGTGATCAACTTCAGGAGCGTGCTCTTGCCCGCACCATTCTGGCCAATGACGCCGACGGCCTCACCGGGCGCGATGCGAAACGAGACGTCGCGCAACACCCAGGTCTCCTCCCGAGGACGAGCCGGGAGGCCAAACCACCGAGCCGCTCGCAGCCACTCGCTACCCCACACACGATACGCTTTCCCGACACCTTCGACACGCAGTTCGCCGCTCATAGCGCGTCAACCAGTTCAGGGCTTGCACGACGAAAGACGAGCAACGCAGTCGCGCTCAAGGCCAATGTCGCGATCACCATCCAGACTAGGTCCGCCCATATGGGCGGCTTGTTGAATATCAGCACGTTCTGGTAGCTGGTGACGAGCGAGAACAGCGGATTGAGTCTGAAAACCCGCTGCACAGCCTCGGGCAGGATATCGATATGGTAGACGATGGGCGTGAGCCAGAAGAGCGCTTGCAGGACGACTGGAACGACCTGACCGATATCACGCATGAAGACGTTAAGCACACCCAGCAACAGGCCGATCGACATTGCGAATGTCAGCGTGAGCAGCATCAATGCCGGCAGCCAGAATGCCTGCGCGTCCGGAAAATGCCCCAACGCAGCGAAGACAATAAAGATGGAAACCAACAACAGAACGTTGTTGACCAACATGGTGCCGCCCGCGATGAAGGGCAGGCAAATACGAGGAAACGCCATCTTCTTCATCAGATTCCCGCTCTCGACGAACAAGGTGACGCACTTCCCTATCGTTTCGGCGAACATGCTCCAGCAGAGAATGCCGGCCATCAGGTAGAGCGCATAGGCATATTTATTGTCGATGCCCGGAAGCTTTGCCGAGAGGACCTCCGACAGGATCATGGCGAAGATCAGCACTTGCAGCAACGGATGGATCACCATCCACAGCGCACCGAGCTTGCTACGCACGAAGCGGATTTTCAGTTCATTTCTGATTGAAGAGAAGATGAAGTATCTGTAGGCCCACAAGGCTCGCAGCATGTCGTTCATTGAATTGACCTAGTCGCAGCGGACGTTGCCCGCTGCCGGGTGAAGGAAGCGGCGCCTACGTCATGGGCGCCCGCAGAGCGTTCATGAGCCGATGAAGACACGGCTTCCGGCCATGCGCGCCAGGACAGCGCGCGGAGCATGTTCCACAGGCGAGACACATCGAGGGGGTCGGGCGCATCGAACGAAGGTCCGAAGCTGTCCCAGGGCAAGATCGTAGCCGCGCCTACCAACCCATGGCGCTGCAGGACGTTCAGACCTTCGACATCAGGGACCAGAATGCGATCGCAGCCCCCCATTGCCGCCAGCAACGAAACCGGCCAATCACTGAGCTCGTCAGGGTCATCCAGCACCAGCACTGTCTTGTGCGATGCATGCATTAGCCGTACCAACAAATGCTCAAGTTGCGAGGGAGCAAATGCGTCCCTCTGATGATGAATGAGCACCATGGCTTGTGGCGAGCGATCCAGCATCGCCGACAGCGCATCGGTAGAGTGAACATCGCATTGCACTGCCCGCGTCGACGCCTCATTGTCGAGTGCCCCGTCCCTCGTCCGAACTTCTGACAAGACGGTCGTCCGGCACGGCAGTCCATCGATCACCGCGCGCGCGCGCGCGGACATCGGCCACCGTGGATCCAGCGATCCTATCCACAGAAGCTCCGGGATCGATGCAGGCATCGGGTGATTGGCAACGTCGCGCGCGAACGTCAAAAGGCGTTGAGCGACCTTCCGCCATGTGAAGTCGCGACGGAGGAGGCTTTTTCCGTGCGCAACGCGCCGTGAACGTTCTTCCGGCGGCATTCGCCTAAGTTCCTGCAGGAGCGAGCACAGGTGCGCCCTGGAGGGCTCGGCCCAGACCGAGTTGGACAATGCAAACATCGTGCCCGCCGGTTCGAAGCGGTAGTCGATGAGCCATGAGGTTTCGGGCGTGCAGAAGTCGCACTGACCGCCCCACCCAGTGGTGATCACTGCCAGATTCGACAGCATGGCCTCCGCCATAGGAAGCCCGAAGCCTTCGGCTCGGCTCGGCGCGACCATGACGTGGCACTGCGCATACAGACGCTTCAGCGACACGCTGTCCAGATCCTGCTCGATGACCACGACATGCGGAAATCCAGGATCGGAAGCCCGCAGCTCTTGCAGCAGTCGCTGTACGTCCTGCTGCGGGTTGGCGAACGTCTTGATGACCAGCGTCACGTCGTCAGCATCGGTGAACGCGTCGCCGTAGGCGCGGAGCAATACGTCGACGCCCTTGCGTGGCAGGCAGGACGAGACGTGGAGAAACCGGAATGCACGCGCCTCCAGGAGAAACGTCCCATCATCGGGCACGCGATCCCAGTGATCCACACCTGCGCCGCATATCGAGATCGGCAGGCCTACGCCATTGTCTACGAGGACTTTGCTGACGTGGGTCGACAGGCTGCTGACGCCCTGCAGGAACTCGTTGAAACCATCGACCCAGGCAGCCGGGATCTCGGATTCTTCCCACGCGTAGGCATGCAGCAGGTTGAAGCGCGACTCCATATCCGAAACACGGGGCGGATACAGCAGACGACTGCTGATGTCCGAATCGCGTGGTCCCAGTCGCGTTGACTCCGCGTGCAATCGTGCGATATCGGGGTCAGCCCGGAGAAAAGCCGCATCAGGAACCGTGTCTCCTGCACCGTCCGTTGAATGCAGCGCAACGCGCACCCCCAGATCGTGCAACGCACGTGCAATTTCGCGATTCACCAATGCCAGACTGTAACTGCTGTCAAACGGCCCTTCCACTCGCCAGGACAGCGACTCTGATAGCCTATCGGCACGCCGATGGACCTCCCGAACGACATCTTCGTTCGCTGCGATGGCAGCCGCTGCGTCGATCATGTCCTGGTCACTGACCAGACAGCCCGGACGTCGTGCATCCGCGATCTCGCGGATGAGCCGAGTGCGACCATCCTCCTGACCAGCGAGCTCCTCAGCCCAACGCCTTGGAGACCTGGAGGTCGGGACAGCACTCTCGAACGCATCGAGTGCACGCGATGCGCACGACGTCCAGGAGAATTCCCGCGCTCTTCTTAAACCATGCGCGCGCAGTTCCTGCGCGAACGCGGGCTCAGCAAGGACACGCTCGATCGCCGACGCGATCGCGGCTGCATCCGTAGGGTCGAACAAAGCATCGCGTCGCCCGATCACTTCAGGCACGCTGCTGCTATCGGAGCCGATTACGGGCGCACCGCACGCCATCGCCTCCAGTGCGGGCAATCCGAAGCCCTCCTGAAGCGACGGAAACACGAACAGGTCCGCTGCGCTGTAAAGCTCGACGAGTGCAGGATCGGGCACATGTCCGGCCACCACCAATCGATCGGGCGGCAGTCCCAGACGGCGTGCGACCAGAGTCAAGCGATCACGCTCCATCTGACTCAAGCGGCCGCTGACAACTATCTGATAACCCGCTCGCGTCGCGTCGGGCAACATCGCGTATGCGCAAAGGAGCCTTTCGAGGTTCTTGCGGGGCTCCATCGCTCCGCTGTACATCAGATATCCGCCGACGATCCCATATGTCTGCGCGAGTTTGGCACGGAGCTCGTCGTTCACGCTCACCGGCCTGAATTCGTCGGCAGCGGCGGAGGAGATATTGACGATCCGTTCTGCGGGAATGGACAGGCGTTGGACCGCATCTTCTTTGACATGGTCGGAGATGGCCAGCAGCACATCCGCCCGCTGCAGCGATGCAATCTTGTCTCGGTACCAGCTTGCCAGCCAGTCGGCACCGAGATAACTGGGCTCGTGCAGAGGAATCAAGTCGTAAAGCGTCGCGGCGGAGAAAAGCGACCCAGTTCGTCCGATCGACGTCACTGCCCGATCCTGCGAGCCTTCCACGAGGCTGGAGATGTGGACAACATCTGGCCTCAATGCCCGGATGAATGCCTCGCGCGCATGCTCCGAAGCAATCCGTCGCCACGCGTTCTCCGGGTCCTGCCAATGGGTGGGGGGGATTGAATGAAACGCCAGAATCCGCTCCGGCGGCAGAAGGTCGGCGAGTGCGTCGAGCTCTGGAGGCGCCATGCCCGCATTGGTGACCACCCAGAACTCGTGCTCTCGGGGGTGCCGCAGCATCGCTTCGAGCAAGGCAAGCGAGTACCGCCCGATACCTCGATGCCGGCTCGCGGTCTGTGCTCCCTGCAAATCCACGACGATGCGCATTATTCGTCTCGCTGGCCGAGCATCGCGCTGCGCAGTTCGGCATGGATTTCCGCGCCGCGTACCGAGAGCCGGCCCTGCCTCGCGAGACCGGAATGCCCCAGATGACGGGAAATCGGCCGATCGCCCATATCCTGCGCCAGGCCAGCGCGTACGCCAAATCGCTTGGCCGCCATCAACAAACCGGGGGCAAACTTGAGCAGGTGCATGACCGGCTTCTTCAAGCCGGGACGCAGAAGTACATAACGCATGCCAGCAATCAACAAGACGCGCAATCCGACGCGACGTGATCTTTCCGGGTCAGCCACAGCCTTACTCATGAAATAGAGTTCTCGGTGTCCATGCGAACGCCTCATCCGACAGGTGGCCAACTGATGATTCAGCTTGTCAGTGCGCGCGCAAGGTCGGCCCTGAGATCCTCCACCCCCTCCACCCCAACACTCAACCGCACCAGGTCATCGTGGATCCCCAGCTGCGCGCGCCGCGCCGGCGGCACAGAGGCGTGGGTCATCACCGCCGGATGGTTGACCAGGCTCTCCACGCCACCGAGCGATTCGGCGAGGGTGAACAGTTCGGTGCGTTCGCAGAAGCGCTTGGCCGCCTCGTAGCCACCCTTGATACGGACCGAGACGATGCCGCCGAAACCGTCCATCTGGCGCTTCGCTAGCGCGTGCTGCGGGTGCGAGGCGAGACCGGGGTAGATCACCTGCTCGACGGCGGGATGTGCGTTGAGGAACTCGGCCAGCGCCTGGGCGTTCTCGCAATGGGCGCGCATGCGCAGGTGCAGGGTCTTGAGGCCGCGCAGGGCCAGGAAGCTGTCGAAAGGCCCCTGGACGGCGCCGGCGGAGTTCTGCAGGAATGCGATCTGCTCGGCCAAGTCGGCGTCGTCGCCGACGACGAGGATGCCGCCGACCATGTCCGAGTGGCCGTTGAGGTACTTGGTGGCCGAATGCATGACGATGTCGGCCCCCTGTTCGAGGGGGCGCTGGACGATCGGCGAGGCGAAGGTGTTGTCGACGACGACCCGCAGGCCGCGGCGGTGCGCCCGCTCGGCGATCGCCTGGATGTCGACGATCTTGAGCAGCGGGTTGGTCGGCGTTTCGATCCAGACGAGCTTGGTCCTGTCGGTCACCGCGGCGTCGAATGCGTCGGGGTCGGTCAGGTCGACATAGCTGAACGTCAGGCCGGCGCTGCGCGTGCGCACACGCTCGAACAGGCGGTAGGTGCCACCGTACAGGTCGTCCATCGCGATGACATGGTCGCCGCTGTCGAGCAGTTCCAGCAGCGTCGCGGTGGCGGCCATGCCCGAAGCGAAGGCGAAGCCGCGGCTGCCGCCTTCCAGGCCCGCCACGCAGCGCTCGTAGGCGAAGCGGGTCGGGTTGTGCGTGCGCGAGTACTCGAAGCCCTGGTGTTCGCCCGGGCTCGACTGGGCGTAGGTCGATGTCGCGTAGATCGGCGGCATGACCGCCCCGGTGCTCGGGTCGGGCGACTGGCCGGCGTGGATCGCCTTGGTGCCGAGTGCCCACTGCGCCGGATCGGCCGCGTTGCGGTCATCGGTCATGGAAGAAGGTCCTGTTCGACTGGCCGGCGATTCTAGCATCGGGCCTCGCGCGCCCCACGGCGCGACGGCGCGCACCGAGGTCCGTGCGCACGCCGTTCAGCTAGGGTGGCGCCGGAGGCGCTGCAAGCGAGGGCGAGTCGGGCCGGGATCAGCCCGACAGCCCCAGCAGGCCGCCTACTGCACCCGCCGCCGCAGGTAGTTCAGCAGGTCGATCCGGGTGATCAGGCCAAGGAAGCGCTCGCCCTCGGTGACGATCGCGACCTGGCCGCGGTCGAATACCGGCAACAGGGCTTCGACGGGCGATTTGACGTCGAGGAAGTCGAGCTTGCTGACCATCGCGGTCGAGACGGGATCACGGAAGCGGCTTTCGTCGCCGTAGACATGCAGCAGCACGTCGCTCTCGTCGAGGATGCCGACGATCCGGTCGCCCTCCATGACCGGCAGCTGCGAAATCTCGTAGAGCTTCATGCGCTGATAGGCGGTGACCAGCAGGTCGCCGGGGGCCAGCACGACGGTGTCGCGGCGCGAGTACGGGCGCAGGATCAGGTCGCGCAGGTCGCCGTGCTGCTCGCGTTCGATGAAGCCGTTGTCGAGCATCCAGTAGTCGTTGTAGAGCTTGCTCAGGTACTTGTTGCCGGTGTCGCAGACGAACACCAGCACCTTCTTGGGGCTCGTCTGGGCGCGGCAGTACTTGAGCGCGGCAGCGAGCAGCGTGCCGGTGGAGGAGCCCCCGAGGATGCCCTCGGCCTGCAACAGTTCGCGCGCCGCCAGGAAGCTCTCGCGGTCGCTGATCGCATAGGCCTGCCGCACGCGCGAGAAGTCGGAGATGCTCGGCAGGAAGTCCTCGCCGATGCCCTCGACCATCCAACTGCCGGACTTGTCGCTGAGCGTGCCGTCGTTGATGTACTCGGCCAGGATCGAGCCGACCGGGTCGGCAAGCACCAGTTCGACGTCGGGCGCGTGCGCGGCAAAGCAGCGCGACAGGCCGGTCATCGTGCCCGAACTGCCGCAGCCGAAGACGATGGCGTCCAGACCGCCGACCTCGGCCATCTGGCGCAGGATCTCGGGGCCGGTGCCGTGTTCGTGTGCGGCCGGGTTGTCGGGGTTGCCGAACTGGTTGATGAAGTAGGCGCCAGGGGTCTCGGCGGCGATGCGCGCGGCGAGGTCCTGGTAGTACTCCGGATGGCCCTTGGCCACGTCCGAGCGGGTCAGCACGACCTCGGCGCCCATTGCCTTGAGGTTGAAGATCTTCTCGCGGCTCATCTTGTCGGGCACGACCAGGATCAGCTTGTAGCCCTTCTGCTGGGCTACCAGCGCCAGGCCGATGCCGGTGTTGCCGGCGGTGCCTTCGACCAGGGTGGCGCCGGGCGCGATGTCGCCACGCTGCTCGGCCGCCTCGATCATGCTCAGGCCGATCCGGTCCTTGATCGAGCCGCCGGGGTTCTGGTTCTCGAGCTTGAAGTAGAGCTCGCAGACGCCGGCGTCGAGGCGGCGCGCCTTGACGATCGGAGTCTCGGCAATCAGATCGAGGACGGAGGAGGCGATCGGCATGGGGTCCGGTCCACAGCAGGCGGGCCTCCGATTATCGCTTATCGCCAGGGCGCCGGTCGCGGCACCCGGCATTCGCGGGCGATGGCGGCCGACGAGGATGACCGCCACCGCCCGCGACTGACGTGAACCTAGTGCTTCTGCATTGCGTCGTACATCGACGCCAGGCGGTCCTTCGCGGCAAGCTTCTCGCGCTTCATCTGCGACAGCGTGGCTTCGTCCACCGGCAACACGCCCAACTCGGCGTTGAGCACCTTCTTGTCCAACTCCTTGTGCCGGTAGTAGAGCTGTCGGAACTCGACATTGCCCTTCATGATTTCTTCGAGTTCCACCTGCGAGTGCGCTTCGAACATGAAATCCTCCTGACACGAATGCGAACGCCCCGGCCGGCGACGGCAGGGGCGCTGCGGGGACGGCCTCCAGGGATGGCGCGAACGATCCGCTCGGGCATGCGGCGCCGCGCTTGGGGCGGGCATCGGGAACCTCGTGGGAAATCGTCTCGGTCATCGGCCTGGTTCGTTGACCGGATGGCGAAAGAGGAGACCACCCGGTGCAATCGACCCTACTCCGGGGTCGCAACGGCGGCAAGGCCCCGAAGGCACGCTGCCGAAGACGGCGCCGCCAGATGTGTTAAGCGCGGCACTCGGGAGCCCGCGCGCATCGCGCCATGACGCGGCCGGCGAGTGAAGACAACGCCAAGTAGTTGATTCCACTTGGATTCATCGATGTGATGCGCCGCCTTTCGCCCACGCACCATGGCGCGGCCGGGGCGACGGCAAGGGGCAGCATGCGCGCCGGACCGTCCGAGACCGCCCGGCGGGGCGGCTCAGGGCTCGAGGCTCTTGAGCAGTTCGGCTTCGCGCCGCTTGAGTTCGGCTTCACGCTGGCGCGCGGCGCGCAGCTTGGCGGCCTCGCCGCTTGCGACGCCCTGCAACACAGTCTCGGCCTGCTGACGCGCGGCCAGCTCCTCCTCGGCCGCCAGACGCAGGCGTGCGGCCTCCTCGGCCTGGATCTGTGCCTGGATGCGCAGGCGCTCGGCCTCCTGGCGCGCCCGCACAGCGTCCTGCTGGCTGGCTTCGACCAGCAACTGGGCGCGCTCGCGCTCGAGCTCCCCCAGCTCCCGTCGGGCGACCTCGGTCTGCGCGGCGACTTCGGCCGTTTCCACTCGCCATTGCGCAATCTGCAGCGCGGACGCGCGCTGGCTGCTCCGCGCCGTGGCGAGTGCGGCCAGGGCCTGGCGCGCCTGCAGACGCTCGTAGGCGGCCGCACCGGCGGTGCCGGCGTCGGCATCGATGGCCTGCAGCCGCTGCTGGAGCGCGGCTTCATCAGTGCCAGTGCCCGACTGGGCCCAGGCCATGGACACGACCATGGTCAGGGCGAGCGTCAGAATCGACAGGCGCATGCTCAGCCCTCCCCCTGCAGCCGCTGGCGCAAATTGGTGATCTCGGCGCGTCGCTGCGCCAACTCGGCCTCGGTAACCGCCTGGCGCGCGCGGGCATGGGCCAGGTCGGCGAGCGCGGAGGCCGACAGCGCCAGCGTGCGCGCTTCAGCGTCGCGGCCGTTGCCGGCCGCCGCCTGCGCCTGTTCGAGCGCGCGACGCGCCTGGTCGATCTGCATCGGTGCGTACTGGTCGGCGTCGGCGTCGCCGGCGCGGGCGACCGACAGCCGCGCGGCCGCGAGATCCTCGGTCGGGGGCGGCGCGCTGGCACAGCCTGCGAGCGACAGGGCACAGGCGAGCACCGCCGCGCCCAGCAGCGGCCGGATGTATGCGAAGCTTGTCTTCATCGAAGCATCGTGCCCGAAAATCGTCATGACGGGCATTGTCGTCAGCAAGCCGGGGCTGCGCAATGCGCCCCGGCCGCCCGTGGGGAATTCATACATGGACATCGGCCCGTTTCTGAAGCTGATGACGGAAAAAAGCGCGTCGGACATGTTCCTGAGCACCGGCGCGCCGATCCACATCAAGATCGAAGGCCGGTTGCAGCCGCTCGAGGGCACACATCTGGCGCCCGGGGTCGTCCGCCAGATCGCCTACTCGATGATGGACGAGCAGCAGATCCGGCGCTTCGAGCGCGATCTGGAAATGAACATGGCCTACTCGCTGCCCGAGGTCGGCCGCTTCCGGGTCAACGTGTTCCGCCAGCGTGGCGAGGCCGGCATGGTCGTGCGCGCGATCAGCAGCAGGATTCCCGACATCGCGCAGCTGCAGCTGCCGCAGGTGCTCAAGGACGTGATCACCGCCCCGCGTGGGCTGGTGCTGATCGTGGGCTCGACCGGCTCGGGCAAGTCGACGACGCTGGCGTCGATGATCGATCACCGCAACACCTGTTCGGCCGGCCACATCCTCACGATCGAGGACCCGATCGAGTACCTGCACAAGCACAAGCGCTCGCTGGTCAACCAACGCGAGGTCGGGATCGACACCCAGACCTTCCACAATGCGTTGAAGAACGCGATGCGCGAAGCGCCCGACGTGATCCTGATCGGCGAGATCCTCGACGCGACCACGATGGAGGCGGCGATCGCGTTCGCCGAGACCGGGCATCTGTGCCTGGCCACCCTGCACTCCAACAACGCCGACCAGACGATCGAACGCATCCTCAACTTCTTCCCCGAGGCCGCGCACAAGAACGTGCTGATGAACCTGTCGTTGAATCTGCGTGCGGTGATCTCCCAACGCCTGGTCGAGGGCGTGGACGGCCGTCGGCTGCCGGCGACCGAGGTGCTGCTCAATACGCCGACGATCCGCGACCTGCTGCGCCGTGGTCATGTCCACGAGGTCAAGCAGGCGATGGAGGAATCGCTCGAAGAAGGCATGGAGACCTTCGACCAGTGCCTGTACCGGCTCTACAAGAGCGGGCGCATCGAGCGGGAGACCGCGCTGCGCGCGGCCGACTCGCGCGACGGCCTGGACCTGAAATTCCGGCTCTCCGAAGGTGCGACCGACGCCCACGACCCATACGCGGACGTGTTCGCCCCGCAGTCGCTGTAGTGCGCGGCCTCTAGGCGGCGTCGGGCTGGGCTTCGGGCCGGGCCGCGGTGAATGCCGGCATCGCCAGGCAGGCCGATTCGATCGCGAGGATGTGCGGATACGGCGCAAGATCGATGCCGAAGCGGCGAGCGTTGTAGAGCTGCGGGACCAGTGCGCAATCGGCGAGCCCGGGCGCATCGCCGACGCAGAACCTGCCCGCTTCGGGTGCCTCGCCGAGCAGGGTCTCGAACGCCGAGAGCCCGTCAGCGACCCAGCGCTCGATCCAGCGCGTGCGCGCTACCGGATCGATGCCCCACTCGCGCTCCAGGAACTGCAACACGCGCAGATTGCCGAGGGGATGGATGTCGCAGGCCACCAGTTGCGCCAGCGCACGCGCGCGATGGCGCGCGACCGGATCGGCCGGCAGCAACGGCAACGACGGGAAGACCTCGTCGAGGTACTCGATGATCGCCAGCGACTGGGTCAGCATCCGCTCGCCATGCCGCAACACCGGCACAAGACGCTGGGGATTGCGCGCCGCATGCGCGGGTGCGCGTTGCTCGCCGCCGTCACGCAGCAGATGCACCGGCTCCGATGCGAATGCCAGTGCTTTGAGATGCAGCGCAATGCGCACGCGGTACGCAGCGCTCGAACGCCAATAGCCGTACAGCGTCAGCGCGGCGTCGGTCACGCGTCAGCGTCCGGGTCGGGCACGTAGCGCTCGACCACCTGCTCGATCGCACCGAAGATGCTCGCCCCCGACGCATCGAGCATCTCGATGCGCACCGTGTCGCCGAACGACAGGAACGGCGTCTTCGGCGCGCCATGCTCGAGGGTTTCCACGACGCGACGCTCGGCGAAGCACGAGGCCCCCTTGCCGGTGTCGGCGTTGGCGATGGTGCCCGAACCGACGATCGTGCCCGCGGTCAGCGGCCGCGTCCTGGCGGCGTGGGCCACTAGGTGCGCAAAGTCGAACTGCATGTCCACGCCCGCCTCCGGCGCCCCGAACCATTCGCCGTTGACGTGGGTCACCAGCGGCAGGTGCAGCTTGTGGTCGCGCCAGGCGTCGCCCAGTTCGTCCGGCGTTACGAACACCGGGCTCAGCGCCGACCTCGGCTTGGACTGCAGGAAGCCGAAGCCTTTGCCGAGTTCGCCCGGGATCAGGTTGCGCAGGCTGACGTCGTTGACCAGGCCGACGAGCTGGATATGGCCGGCCGCCTGCGCCGGCGTCGCGGCCATCGGCACATCGTCGGTGACCACGACGATCTCCGCTTCCAGGTCGATGCCGTAGTCCTCGCTGGCCACCTTGACCGTGTCGCGCGGGCCGTAGAACCCGGCGCTGGTCGCCTGGTACATCAGCGGATCGGTATAGAAGCTCTCGGGCACCTCGGCGCCGCGCGCGCGCCGTACCCGCTCGACGTGCGGCAGGTAGGCGCTGCCGTCGACGAACTCGTAGGCGCGCGGCAGCGGTGCGGCGAGTCGGCCGACATCCAGGTCGAAGACGCCGTCGGCATCGCCGGCATTGAGCGATTCGTAGAGCGCATTGAGCCGGGGCGCCGCGTTCGACCAGTCGTCGAGCGCCTGCTGCAGCGTGGCCGCCACGCCAGTCGCGCGCACGGCCGTGGCCAGGTCGCGCGAGACGACGATCAGGGTGCCGTCGCGGCCGCCCTCCTTCAGTGAACCCAGCTTCATGGCAACTCCGGTTGGCGTCGGCTATTCGTTGCGATTGTAACCAAGTGCCGGCCCGCGATCAGTCCTCGCCCTGGAACGCGCCGCTGCGATAGGTGAGCACCAAGGTATCGCGATGGCCTGCGTCGTCGATCGGCTGGATCGGCGTCGATTCGTGGATGACGCGGTGGTCGTCGAGCAGCAACACCGACCAGGGCCGGGTCAGCGTGAAGCGCTGACCTCGGGGGCCGTCAGCATCGAAGACACGGGTTTCGCCGCCCTTGATGCCCTCGCGCGCGACGAGCAGCACAGCGACGAAATCCACACCGTCGCGATGCGCGCCTTCCGGTGTCGGCCGTCCAATGCCGTCGGTGGTGTCGATGCGGAACTGGTGCGCCTCCACGTACCAGGGCTGATGCGCGCGCACCTGCCCGAACACCGCCCCCAGCCCGGCGATCAGCGAGGCCCAGGCCGGTGCCGCAGCCGTCGTCGCGCAGACCGGCTCGAACCAGCGGTGCATGCCGCCGTGCAACGCGTTGTAATCCTCCGACTGCCAGTGCGCGCGCCGCGCCGCCGGGACGAGTTGGTCGCCGTGCTGCACGTAGCAGGCATGGCGGCGCCGGCGATAGCGCCCGCCATCGCGCAGATACCCGTCGGGTGGCAATCCATCCCAGTCCGGTCGCAACGCCTGGAGATCGGCGACCGCGACATCGCACAGCGCCGACAGCGCGTCGGGCGCCAGCACCGCGAAACCGTGGATCTTGAGATCGGCGACCGCACTTGCGGCGTCGGACAGCGGAGGAAGAGGGCTGGACATCGGCAGATTCTAGGGCGTGGGACCTGCCTGCGGGCGAGACACGCTTGATGGCGGCACGAATCTCGACGCAAAAAAAGCCCGCCTTGCGGCGGGCTTTTCGTAGATGGCAGCCCCGGATGGATTCGAACCACCGAATGCCTGAGTCAGAGTCAGGTGCCTTACCGCTTGGCGACGGGGCTATGACGCTATTGTACCGCTGAAACCGCAAAAAATCGCAAGTCCCAGCGATGCCGGATCCACGCATCGCGCGTGGATCCGAACCAGCGCGATCAGCGCTTGGAGAACTGCGTGGCGCGGCGTGCCTTGTGCAGACCGACCTTCTTGCGCTCGACTTCGCGCGCGTCGCGGGTCATGAACCCGGCCCTGCGCAGCTCGGTCTTCAAGGTCTCGTCGTACTCGACCAGCGCGCGCGCGATGCCCAGGCGGATCGCACCGGCCTGACCGGTGGTGCCGCCGCCGGTCGCGGTGACGACGACGTCGAAGGTCTCGGTGTTCTGGGTCAGCTCGAGCGGCTGACGCACGATCATGCGCGCAGTCTCGCGGCCGAAGAACTCGTCGAGCGGACGGTCGTTGACGGTGATCTTGCCGCTGCCCTTGCGCAGGAACACGCGGGCGACAGAGGACTTGCGACGGCCGGTGCCGTAATTCTGGGTGATAGCCATGACTTAGAGTTCCAGGGGCTGCGGCTGCTGGGCGGCGTGCGGATGCTCGGCACCCTTGTACACCTTGAGCTTGCGGTACATGGCACGGCCGAGCGTGTTCTTCGGCAGCATGCCCTTGACGGCGATCTCGATCACGCGTTCGGGGTGGCGCTCGAGCGCCTGGCCCAGCGATTCGGTCTTGAGGTTGCCGATGTAGCCCGTGAAACGGTGATAGAGCTTGTCGGTCATCTTCTTGCCGGTCACCGCGATCTTCTCGGCGTTGATCACGACGATATAGTCGCCGGTATCGACGTGCGGGGTGTAGACGGGCTTGTGCTTGCCGCGCAGGCGGTGGGCGATTTCCGCGCTCAGGCGGCCCAGCGTCTTGCCGGTGGCGTCGACGAGATACCAGTCGCGCTGGACGGTCTCGGACTTGGCGGTGAAAGTCTTCATGACGGGTTGGTACTCGGTCGGTGACTGGTCGGGCTGATTGCGCCGGTGGCCGGCGGAACTTCGCCTCGCGTTGTGTACGGTGCAGCAAAGAGGCGGGATGATAGCGCGGCCGGTCACCGCGCGCAACCAAGCGCGTGGGCCGCGCTGGCATCGTCTGTCCGCACCGCCGACAATGAGCCGCCCCCGGACACCTGGAGCCCCGCGATGTCATCGTCCCGAACAAGGTTCGGCCCGCTCGACCAGGTCCTGGTCGAGACCCAGCGCGCGCTGGAGACGGTCTTCGGCAACCCGCCCGCCGCCCGGCCCAATCCGGCCGCCGGCACCCCTGACGTCGTGCTCGACCCGCACGAGCGCCGCCACGCGGCCGGGCTGATGCGCATCAACCATGTCGGTGAAGTCTGCGCCCAGGGCCTGTACTTTGGGCAGGCCGCGGTCGCGCGGGAGCCCGACACCCGCCACCATCTGCTCGAGGCCGCCCAGGAAGAGACCGATCACCTGGCCTGGTGCGCGCAGCGCCTGCACGAACTCGACAGCCGACCGAGCATGTTCAACCCGCTGTGGTACGGCAGCAGCTACGCGCTGGGCGTGCTCGCGGGGTTGCGCGGCGATGGCTGGAACCTCGGCTTCGTGGTCGAGACCGAACGCCAGGTCGAG
Source organism: Luteimonas sp. TWI596 (assembly GCF_039674105.1). NCBI lineage: Bacteria > Pseudomonadati > Pseudomonadota > Gammaproteobacteria > Lysobacterales > Lysobacteraceae > Luteimonas > Luteimonas sp. TWI596. The sequence continues at coordinate 199,164 of NZ_JBDJMU010000002.1, read as the reverse complement.
GCGCATCTGGACGAGCACCTCGAAACGTTGCCGCCGGCCGACGCGCGCAGCCGCGACATCCTGCGCCAGATGAAGGAGGACGAAGCCCGGCACGCCGACCAGGCCGAATTGGCCGGTGCCCGCGTACTGCCCTGGCCGATCCCCTCGCTGATGTCGGCCGCCTCGTCGGTGATGAAAACGGTGGCGTACCGGCTGTAGCGTCAGCGCTGCGACGCGACGCGTGACCCGCGTTGCGCTGCGACGCGGCAGTCCGCAACGCGCAGGTCTGGGGCGAATCCGATCGCCGCGCCCTCCAGACGGAAACGGCCCCGCATCATGCGAGGCCGCTGCTTCGAATCACGCGTTGCCGATCGCGGCGTCTGCGTCAGTCGACGAGGTTGCGCCCGTGATAGAGCTCCTCGATCTCGCGCTTGAGGCGCGCCTCGATCTTCATCCGGTCCTTGAATGAAAGGTTGCGCGCCTTCTCCTCGAACAGGTACTGGTCCAGGTCGAAGTCCTTGAGGTGCATCTTCGTGTGGAAGATGTTCTCCTGGTAGACATTCACATCGAGCGCGTCGTAGCGCGACTTGATGTTCTTGGCCAGGTAGTCCTGGATCGAGTTGATCTTGTGGTCGATGTAGTGCTTCTTGCCCTTCACGTCGCGGGTGAAGCCGCGCACGCGGTAGTCCATGACCACGATGTCCGACTCGAGGCTCTCGATCAGGTAGTTGAGCGCCTTGAGCGGCGAGATCACGCCACACGTCGCCACATCGATGTCGGCGCGGAAGGTCGCGATGCCGTTGTCGGGATGGGTCTCGGGATAGGTGTGGACGGTGATGTGCGACTTGTCCAGGTGCGCGACCACCGCGTCGGAGATCACGCCCTTGGCGTCCTTGCGGTCGATCACCGGCTCTTCGGAGATCAGGATCGTCACCGACGCGCCCTGGGGCTCGTAGTCCTGGCGAGCGACGTGAAGGATATTCGCGCCGATGATCTCCGCGACATCGGTCAGGATCTGCGTCAGCCGGTCGGCGTTGTAGACCTCGTCGATGTAGGCGATATAGCGCTGGCGCTCGTCCTCGGACGAGGCGTAGCACACGTCGTAGATGTTGAACGACAGGGCCTTGGTCAGGTTGTTGAAACCCTGGAGCTTCAGGCGCGGGAGCGGTTTGACCACAGCGGTCGACCCTCGGGGGTTGGGCGAAACGGCGATTATGCGGCAAACCGGGGCCCACTCGCGACCTCGGCGCAAAGCAGTTTGCCCCCGGCGGGCCGACCGCCTACTCTTCGGCATTCCCCGCTGCGATGCCTCATGCCCCCCGATCCCGTGGCCCTGATCAATTCCCATGTCCGCACGCCGCACCCGATGTCACCGTCGGCGGCGGCCATCGAACGCTTCCTCGCCCACTGCCACCGCCGCCGTTATCCGCCGCGCAGCGAAGTGTTCCGCCCCGGCGATCCGGCGGGCACGCTGTACTACGTGGTCAGCGGCTCGGTCAGCATCATCACCGAGGAGGACGACGGCCGGGAGCTGGTGCTGGGGTACTTCGGGCCGGGGGAGATGGTCGGCGAGATGGGCCTGTTCATCGAATCGGACGTACGCGAGGTCATCCTGCGCACCCGGACCCAGTGCGAGTTGGCCGAGATCAGCTACGAGCGGCTCTATCAGCTGTTCGAGACCACGCTGGCGGGCGACGCGACCTCGATCATGCATGCGATCGGCGCCCAGCTCTCGCGCCGGCTGCTCGACACCAGCCGCAAGGCCGGCCGGCTGGCGTTCCTCGACGTCACCGATCGCATCGTGCGCACGCTCCACGACCTGACCCGGGAGCCGGACGCGATGAGCCACCCGCAGGGCACCCAGTTGCGGATCTCCCGGCAGGAGTTGGCGCGGCTGGTCGGCTGCTCGCGCGAGATGGCCGGCCGGGTGCTCAAGAAACTCCAGGCCGACGGCAAGCTGACCGCCCGCGGCAAGACCATCGTGCTGTTCGGAACCCGATAGCAGCCATGAGCAGCGGACATTTCGCACCTCGGGGCGATCTGCCCGACGCCGATCTGCGCAGCGCGTCGGCCATCGACGCCGATGACGTCGCCGCCCTGCTCTCGGAGCTGGGCTATCCCTGCGGCGTCGACGAAGCGCGCGAGCGCATCCTGGCCGTCACCGCCAATGACCGCCAGGCGCTGGTGGTCGCGCGCAGCGGCGGTCGGGTCTGCGGGCTGGTCGCGCTGGATTTCATGTACTACCTGCCCCTGGGCACCACCACCTGCAGGATCACCGCGCTGGTGGTCACCGATACCGCGAAGGGTCAGGGGCTGGGCCGCCAGCTACTGAAGGAAGCCGAGCGCCGGGCGCGTTTCGCCGGTGCGGCGCGGCTCGAACTGACCAGCGGCTCGCAGCGCGCCGATGCGCACGCGTTCTACCGGGCCTGCGGCTTCTCCGACGGCACCCTGCGCTTCATCAAGCGGCTCGGCGACGCCTGACCCCTGACAGCGCGCCCCTCGGGCGCCGTATGCTGTGGCCGACCATCGCAACGGACCGCACATGACGCTCGGCGACCAATTCCTGTTCTTCGTGCTGGTCGGCCTGGCCGCGCAGCTGATCGACGGCGCGCTGGGCATGGCGTTCGGCCTGGTGTCCTCGTCGGTGCTGCTGAGCATGGGCGTGCCGCCTGCGGCGGTGAGCGCCAGCGTACACACCGCCGAAGTGTTCACCACCGGCGCCTCGGGCGTGTCCCACCTGGCGATGCGCAACGTCGACCGGCGCCTGTTCTTCCGTCTGGCGATCCCGGGCATGGTCGGCGGCGTACTTGGCGCCTATGTGCTGACCCAATTGCCCGGCGACGTGGTCCGCCCGTTCATCTATGCCTACCTGCTGGTGCTCTCGGTGCTGATCCTGCTGCGTGCAGCCGGCCGGATGCTGCCCCGGCGCGAGGTGCAGCGGGTCCCGTTGCTCGGCTTCGTGGCCGGTCTGCTCGACGCCACCGGCGGCGGCGGCTGGGGCCCGGTCGCGACCTCGACCCTGCTCGCGCGCGGCGGCACGGCGCGCACGACGATCGGCACCGTCAACGCCGCCGAGTTCCTGGTCACGCTGTCGATCTCGATCACGTTCTTCCTGACGATCGGTCTGCAGCACTTGGACGTGGTGCTCGGTCTGCTGGTCGGCGGGATGATCGCCGCGCCGCTGGCGGCGCTGTTCGTGCGCCACGTCCGCGAGCGCTGGGTACTGCTGGCGGTGGGCGTGCTGGTGATGGCGATCAGCCTCTACCAGATCGGCCGGTCGCTACTGCCCGGCTGAGCCTGCCGGTGTTCCCGCGCGGTCGCGGCAGCCCCAGTTGAGGATGGGCGTGCCTGCCGGCAACACGCGCCGGAACATCGCCACCGCCCCCGCCTTCGGATTGACCACCACCGGCGTCGCCGCGGCCTTGAGCAGCGGCAGGTCCGCACTCGAATCGGAATAGGCGATGTCGATGTCGCCATAGCCGCGCTCGCGCAGCATGCGCATCTTCTCCTCGGCATGACAGTGGCGTGTGGCCACGACCGCGCCGAGCTTGGGCCCGACCGCGGTGCCGATCACCGGCACGGTCTCGTGGGCGACGAAGGCCAGGATCGCGCGCGCCAGTTCGGGCGGCGCACCGGTCGCCACGACCACGCGATCGCCAGCCTCGCGGTGGCCGTGCAGCACGTCGAGTGCCACCGGCAGCAGCCGCGGGCGGATCTGGTCGGCGTGACGGGCGACGTAGAGATCGATCAGACGATCCAGCGACCCGCGGCTGTTCAGGCCGACGGTGGCGATCCACGCGTAGCCGGAAATGCCGTACCGGCGGGTCGGCAGGCAGGCGATCATCGGCCCGAGCAGCGGCGTGGCCAGCAGCGCCAGCGCCGTGCGCCAGAGGCTGCGGCGGATCAGCCAGCCGAACAGGTGCGTCCCCGAATCGCCGTCGTAGAGGGTGTGGTCGAAATCGAAGACCACGGTGCGCGGCGTGGCGACGGCCGCGGCCTCCGCGCCGGACTCGCCGGCCGCGGCCGCCGGCGCCAACAGCCCCGCCAGCGTCGGCGCGCTGGCCGGCGCGGCTCCGGCCGAAGCCTGGGACGGATCGGTGGCCGCGACAATCACCGGGGTCAGTGGCGCACGCGGCCGATCGGTATCGTCGGGGGCCTGCGGAGGGGGGGCGATGACCTCCGGCGCCGGCAGGGCCGGCGAGAACAAGGCAGCGAGTGCGGCGCCCGGATCGGGCGCGCGCATGAAGGCTTCGCCGACCAGGAAGGCGTCGATGCCCGCGTCGCGCATCCGCGCGACGTCGTCGGACGTATGGATGCCGCTCTCGGTGACCAGACGCCGATCGCGCGGTACCGCGCCCCGCAACGACAGCGTGGTGTCGAGCGAGACCTCGAAGCTGCGCAGACTGCGGTTGTTGATGCCCAGCAGCGGCGACGGCACCTGCAGCGCGCGTTCGAGCTCGTCGATGTCGTGCACCTCGACCAGCACGTCGAGGTCCATCGACATCGCCAGCCCGGCCAACTCGACCAGTTGGCGGTCATCGAGCGCGGCGACGATCAGCAGGATGCAGTCGGCGCCGAGCGCGCGCGATTCGTGGACCTGCCAGGGGTCGACGATGAAATCCTTGCGCAGCACCGGCAGCGTGCAGGCGTCGCGCGCCTGCACCAGGTAGTCGTCGGCGCCCTGGAAGAAGTCGATGTCGGTCAGCACCGACAGGCAGGCCGCGCCGCCGGCTGCGTAGCTGCGGGCGATGTCGGCCGGGCGAAAGTCCGGCCGGATCACCCCCTTCGACGGGCTGGCCTTCTTGACCTCGGCGATCACCGCCGCATCGCCTGCGGCGATTCTGGCCTCGATCGCCGCGGCGAAGCCGCGGACCGGGCCGGCATCGGCCGCGCGCGCGGCGATCTCCGCCAGCGGGCAGGCGGCGCGGCGAGCGGCGACTTCTTCGTGTTTGCGCGCGACGATGCGCTGCAGGACGTCGTTCAAGATCGTAGAACCGCGGCGGACGGACAGGGCCGCCCAAGATACCCCAGGTGACGCCACCACCGCCCGGCGCCGGCCTCGATCAATGCGGACGACCGCCGGTCGCCATGACGAACGCGTCGAGCCGCGCGCGCGCGCCACCGTCGGCGATCGCGTTGCGTGCGCGCACGACACCCTCGGCGATCGAATCGGCTACGCCGGCGACATACAGCGCCGCGCCGGCGTTGAGACAGACGATATCGCGGGCCAGCCCTGGCGTGTCGTCGAGTGCGGCGAGCAGCAGCGTCTTCGATTCGGCGGCGTCGGCGACACGCAGGTTGCGGCTGGCCGCCATCGCGATGCCGAAATCCTCGGGATGGATCTCGTACTCGTGCACCTGCCCGTCGCGCAATTCGCCGACCAGGGTGCCGGCACCCAGCGAGATCTCGTCCATGCCGTCGCGGCCCCAGACCACCAGCGCGCGCTCGGCGCCCAGCTCCCGCAGCACGCGGACCTGGATGCCGACCAGGTCGGGATGGAACACCCCCATCAGGATGTTCGGCGCGCCGGCCGGGTTGGTCAGCGGGCCGAGGATGTTGAAGATCGTGCGCACGCCCATCTCGCGGCGTACCGGGGCGACGACCTGCATGGCCGGGTGGTGCACCGGCGCGAACATGAAGCCGATCCCGGTGCGCGCGATGCAATCGGCGACCGCCTCGGGCTGCAGGTCGATACGCGCGCCCAGCGCCTCGAGCACGTCGGCGCTGCCGGATTTCGACGACACGCTGCGGTTGCCGTGCTTGGCGACCTTGGCCCCGGCCGCGGCGACCACGAACATGCTCGCCGTGGAGATGTTGAACGTGTGCGCGCCGTCGCCGCCGGTGCCGACGATGTCGACCAGTTGCACGCGGTCGTCCTCGGCGACCGGTACCGGAAGCGCGAACTCGCGCATGACCTGCGCCGCCCCCGCGATCTCGTCGACGGTCTCCTTCTTGACTCGCAGGCCGGACAGGATTGCCGCGGTCATCAGCGGCGAAACCTCGCCGCGCATGATCTGGCGCATCAGCTCGACCATTTCGTCGCGGAAGATCTCGCGATGCTCGATCGTGCGTTGCAGGGCTTCGTGGGGGGTGATGGGCATCGCGACGCGGACTCCTGGCACAGGCTGACGCTTCAGATTGTCGCCGATCCGGGTACGGTGCCCCGCAATCGGAGGGCGCGTTGGAATCCGCGCTCTTCCGGCGCCCGCTCAGCGCGCCAGAAAGTTCTTCAGCAGGGCATGGCCGTGTTCGGTGAGGATCGACTCGGGGTGGAACTGCACGCCCTCGACCGGATGCGTGCGATGGCGCAGGCCCATGATTTCTTCCACTGTGCCGTCGTCATGCTCGGTCCAGGCAGTGACCTCCAGGCAATCGGGCAGCGATGCGCGCTCGACGACCAGCGAGTGGTAGCGCGTGGCATCGAAGCCATCGGGCAGTCCGGCGAACACGCCGCGGCCTTCGTGTCGGATCGGCGAGGTCTTGCCGTGCATGATCCGGCCGGCGCGGACCACGCGGCCGCCGTAGGCCTGGCCCAGTGCCTGATGGCCCAGGCACACACCCAGAATCGGCACCGTCGCCCCCAGGCGCTCGATCACCGCCAACGACACGCCCGCTTCGTTCGGCGTGCACGGACCAGGCGAAATCACGATCCGCTCCGGTGCGAGCCGCTCGATCTGCTCGACCGTCAATGCATCGTTGCGCTCAACGCGGACCTCGGCGCCAAGCGCCTGCAGGTACTGCACGAGATTCCAGGTGAAGCTGTCGTAGTTGTCGAGCATCAACAGCATGGGTCAATCCGCGAGCAGGAAGATGGCGTAAAGGTGTTCGGCGATGGTGACGGTGCCGACCGCGAGGCTTTCGGGCGTGATTCGGTTGCCGGTGACCTGGATGCGCTCGAACGCGGCAGCGGGACTCGCCGCAGGCGGCGGAGGTGTGCCGCCGCGTGTCGATGGCCATTGGCCGGCCTGGATGCCGTAAGCGAAGCTCGGGGCCACGTCGGACACGCTGTACAGCGGACCGAGACGCGCGCCGTAGCTCGTCGCCAACAGCGCCGCAGTGTCACGAGTCTGGCGTATGGCCTCGGCCTTCAGTTCACCGCGCAGCGCGGCTTCACCGGAGAACGTCGGCTCGATACCGCCCAACTGCACGTCTTCACCGGCAGGCAGCTTCGCGAGAAACGCGCGCGTAGCCTCCGCGTCGGGAAACGTCACCCGCAACGCGCGCGTCGCGCGGATACCGCGATACACCCGCCTCTGGGATTCGTAGTCGTGCTCGGGCTGCACCGAGAACGTGCTGGCGTCGATCGATTCGGCGATCGCGCCGCCCGACTTCAACGCGGTCAGCAGCGCGCCCAGATGCGTCTGCACACGGTCGCGTGCGACTTCCGGCTGCATGTCCAGCGCACTCAACGTGATCGAAACCGTGAAGCGGTCCGGCACTACGTCGCGTGTCGCATCGCCTTTGACCAGCAGGTGCGGCAGCGACGGCAGCGCATTGACCTGCGCCGTCGCCCACGGCGCGCACAGAGCCAGCAGCAGACCGGCACATCCGCGAACCAAACATCCTTTCATCGTCGTCTCCCTGATCCCTGATCGAAACCGGTATGGCGGCTCACAGCCCCTTCGCCGCTTGCGCCACCGCGCGGAACAGCGCGCGGCCTTTGTTCATCGTCTCGGCCCATTCCATGTCGGGGTCGGAGTCGTACACGATGCCCGCGCCCGCCTGCACGTACAGGCGACCGCCCTGGATCACCGCGGTGCGGATCGCGATCGCGGTATCGGCGTCGCCATGCCAGCCGAGCCAACCGACCGCGCCGGAGTAAACGTTGCGCTTGACCGGCTCGAGACTGCGGATGATCTCCAGTGCGCGGACCTTCGGCGCGCCGCTGACGGTGCCCGCAGGGAACGTCGCACGCAGCACGTCGGCATAGGTCAGCCCGGCCTGCAGCCGCCCGGTGACCTCGCTGACGATGTGCATGACGTGGCTGTAGCGCTCGATCACGAAGCGCTCGCCGACCTCGACCGTGCCCGCGTCGGACACATGGCCGACATCGTTGCGGCCCAGGTCGATCAGCATCAGGTGCTCGGCCCGCTCCTTCGGATCGGCCAGCAGTTCGACCTCGAGCGCTGCGTCCTCCTCCGCGGTCCTGCCCCGCGGCCGTGTGCCGGCGATCGGCCGCACGGTGACCTCGCCGTCCTGCAGCCGCACGAGGATCTCCGGCGACGAGCCGACGACCTGGGTGCCGCCGACATCGAGGAAATACATGTACGGCGATGGATTGAGTGCCCGCAACGCCCGGTAGACATCCACCGGACGCGCCTGGAACGGCACCGACATGCGCTGCGACAGCACGACCTGAAAGGCGTCACCGGCCGCGATGTAGTCCTTGACCCGGGCCACCGCGTCGATGAAGCCCTCGCGGGTGAAGCCGGACACGAAGTCCGACTCGTCCAGCGCCGCCGGCTGCAGCGTCTCCGGGTAGCCGGCCCCGCCCTGGCGCAGCCGGTGACTCAACGCATCGAGCCGGCGATTGGCGCGCGCCCAGGCCTGCGGCTCGCGCGGATCGGCATGCACGATCAGATACAGCCGGCCCTTGAGGTTATCGAACACCGCGACCTCGGTGCTGAGCATCAGCAGGATGTCCGGCGTGCCCAGTTCGTCGCGCACATCCGTCCTCGCCGCATCGCGCAGGCGCGGCTCGATGTACTCGATGCATTCGAATCCGAACCAGCCGACCAGGCCGCCGGCAAAGCCCGGTAGGCCCTCGACTCGCGGAACCGAGTGCTCGGCGCGCAGGCGCTCGACCTCGGCGAACGGATCTGCGACCTCGCGCGTCTCGATGGTCTCGCCGTGCTCGCTGATCGTCAGCCTGTGGCCATGGAAGGCGTACACCCGGGCAGCCGGCAGGCCGATGATCGAATGGCGGCCGAAGCGTTCACCGCCCTCCACCGATTCGAACAGGTAGGTGTGCGGACCGTCGGCGAGTTTGAGGTAGACCGAAAGCGGAGTGTCGAGATCGGACAGCACCTCGCGCACCACGGGGATGCGGGTGTGGCCGTCAGTGGCGTAGCGCTGGAAGTCGTGTTGCGAGATCACGCGGCATTTCCTTGCAAAGCAGGCAGGCAGGGGCGAGTGCAGCCGAAGGCCACCATCGCCAGCTGGAGCCGGCGGAACGGAAATGCAGGGGCGAAGGCGCGCGCATGGCGGCTACTTTAGCGGCTCACCGGCGATTGCGCGACCGTCCGGCGAGATCGCGACGACGATGGCGGCACGTCCGCGGTGCGCAGCGACAACCACCGTGCTGGAGGCGGCCAGCGAGCAGCTGGGGGCGTGGGACGTCCTGGTCGAACGGCCCACAGTGCCGCCCCGTGCAAGCGGTCAGCGCGCGGCGGCGGGCGTCTTCGACAGCAACGCGCAATCGGCCGGAAGATGCATCCGCAGGCGCGCGGGCACGCACTGGATATCGAAGCGAGCGGCCTGAACCGGCTCGCCATCGAGGTTCAACGCCATCGGCGCGTCGGCCTCGACGACCAGTCGAGGAAGCCGGCGACGCACCGCGACCTGGTCGAGCGCGGCGACCTTGCCCTCGACCAGCGCGGTGCGCAAGGCCGCGACGACCTCGCCTTCGAACTCGGGCACGATCGTCAGATCGATCATGCCGTCGTCGATCCAGGCATCGGGACACAGCGCCTGCCCGCCACCAGCCTGACGGCCATTGCCGATGCCCAGTGCGACCAGCCCGCCGTCCCAGGCGAACTCGGGGCCGCGGACCCGCGCCTGGATCGGCTCGATCCGCCCCAGCCGCGACAGTCCGGTCACGAAGTAGGCCAGTCCGCCGAGTACACGCTTGAGGGCGTCGCGCGTGTCGACCGTCACCTGCGTGCCGAAGCCTCCCGAGGCCAGGTTCGCGCACCACAGCACGGCGTCGTCGGCCGCAACCCGGAGCACGTCGACCGGACGCGGCGCCAGTTCGGCGACCAGGGAGAGGGCGTCGTGCGGGTCGATCGGAAGTTGCGCTGCGGTCGCGAAGTCGTTGGCGGTGCCCAGCGGCAGCACCCCCAGCGACGGCAGCGCGTCGGCCGCTTCCGGGCGCGCGGCGAGCGCGGAGACCACCGCATTGAGCGTGCCATCGCCGCCGCCCACCACCAGCGTCTCCACACCGCTGACCAGCGCTTCGTCGACGAAGCGCGCGGCGTCGCCCGCCTCCCAGGTCACCCGGACGGCCAGCGCGATGCCGCGGGCGCGCATCGCCGCGACCGCCTCGCGCACCGCCTCCACCCCCGCCGATTTGCCGTTGAGGATCAGACACCAGGACGGAGCAGGCATGGGGCACGGGACGAAGGAGAGGTGGCGCAGCGTAGCGGAGTACGCGGGCTGCGCTGTTAAACGTCCCTCACGCTGTTTGTCCGTGCGCCGTCATGACGCTGTCATCGAGCGCCCGGACCATGGGAGGCCATCGCAGGGACGACGGGCGGAGGCAGGATCAGCCTCCAATCTTCCGGAGGGCCGCATCGCAGGATGCGGCCTTCTTCTGTGGTGATGGCGATGGACCCCGCCTACAGCAGTGGCTGCGCGGCGACGATCACGCCATCGGCGTCCGCGGCGAGCCACTCGCCCGCCACAAGGGTCACGCCACCAAAGGTCACCGGCACATCGCGCAGGCCCTGATCCCGGCGATCGGTCTTCAGCGGCACGGTGCTCAGCGCCTTGACGCCGAGATCCATGCCTGCGATCACCGCGCTGTCGCGGATCGCGCCATGCACGATCACGCCGGCCCAGCCATTGGCGACCGCCTGCGCGGCCAGCAGGTCGCCGAGCATCGAGCGGCGGGTCGAACCGCCGCCGTCGATCACCAGCACGCGCCCCTCGCCCGGTTCGGCGACCGCCTCTTTCACCCGCGAGTTGTCTTCCAACGCGCGCACCGTGCTGACGATGCCGGCGAACGCGCGGCGTCCACCGAAATCCCGCAGAGGGAGATCGAGCACGCGCACCGCGTCGGGGTGCGCATCGCACAGGTCGCAGGTAGAGATCACGTCGTTCACGCGCGCATCGTGGTCGCGCGTGCGATCTCCACGCGCATCGCGTCGACCACAGCGCGGTAGTCGGGCTTGCCGAAAATCGCAGAACCGGCAACGAAGGTGTCGGCGCCGGCCGCCGCGATCTGGCCGATGTTGTCGGGCTTGACGCCGCCGTCGATCTCCAGCCGGATCGCCTTGCCGGTGGCATCGATGCGCTCGCGCACGCGGCGCAGCTTGTCGAGCGTCGAGGGAATGAACGCCTGACCGCCGAAGCCCGGATTGACCGACATCAGCAGCACCATGTCCAGATCCTCGAGCACGTAGTCGAGCACCTCGACCGGCGTCGCCGGATTCAGCACCAGGCCGGCCTGGCAGCCCTCGGCGCGGATCAATTGGATCGTCCGGTGCACATGGCGGCTGGCCTCGGGATGGAAGCTGATCAGCGTCGCGCCGGCGCGGGCGAAGTCCGGCACGATGCGGTCGACCGGCTCGACCATCAGGTGCACATCGATCGGCGCGGTCACGCCGTGCTTGCGCAGCGCCTCGCACACCAGCGGCCCGATGGTCAGGTTCGGCACGTAATGGTTGTCCATCACGTCGAAGTGCACCCAGTCGGCACCGGCAGCCAGTACGGCGTCGACCTCCTCGCCGAGCCGTGCGAAGTTGGCGGACAGGATCGAGGGCGCGATGACGGCGGGCTGCATGGACGGCTCCGGGGGCGGCGGGAGGGCGCGGCGAGCGCCGCAGACCGCCATTCTACGCGGCCGCGCACCCGGCCCGACTGCTTGCCGGGCGCCTGCGTCCGGCTCGAAGGCCGCACTGTGGACGGCGCGGCCATCGCGCACCGATGCTGCGTGGGCGCCGCGCGCCTCAGCGCCGGGGGCGCTTGCGGCCGTCGCGGCCGCGGCGCAGCCGGTCGTAGGCGGCATTGAGCTCGGCGGCGCGCGCCTCGGCCTGGGCGCGCAACTCCGGCGCGGCGCCGGCCACGCGGTCGGGGTGGTACTGGGAGATCAGCCGACGATAGGCCTGGTCGATCTGGGCCTGGGTCGCATCCGGGGCCAGGCCGAACACCGCATGATCCTTCTGCCGGCGAGGCGCCAGCCAGCCGGCGTCGAACGCATGCCCGATCACCAGCCCGATCACACCGCCCGCAGGGTGGCGCAGCAGCAGCCATCCGGCGATGAAGCCCAGCAGTTTTCCGTACCAGCGTTGCATGGCCGGCAGTGTAGCGGTTCGCCGCCGCCCAGGCGGTCGCGATGCCCCCCCCTGCACCGCGACCGCGTTCGCACTACACTTGCCGACCGTTTTGCGACGCAACCCGGACCACCTCTGTGTCGACGACCCTGCTCGAAGCGAACCTGCCCGGCCTCCACCTGCGCCACCGCGGCAAGGTCCGCGACGTGTTCGAGCTCGGCGAGGAGCGGCTGCTGATCGTCGCCACCGACCGCCTGAGCGCGTTCGACGTCGTGCTGCCCGACCCGATCCCCGGCAAGGGCGAGATGCTGTGCCAGATCAGCAACTTCTGGTTCGAACAGACCGCGGCGCTGATGCCCAATCACCTGACCGACATCGACGTGGCCAGCGTGCTGCCCACCGGCGTCGATCCGGCGCTCTACGCACAGCGCGCGGTCGTGACGAAAAAGCTCAAGCCGGTGCCGGTCGAGGCGATCGCCCGCGGCTACCTGATCGGCAGCGGCTGGAAGGACTATCAGCGCACCGGCCGGGTCAGCGGCATCGCGCTGCCGGGCGGCCTGCGCCAGGCCGAACAGCTGCCGCAGCCGATCTTCACCCCGTCGACCAAGGCCGCAGTCGGCGACCACGACGAGAACATCGACTTCGACACGATGGTGCGCCACATCGGTGCCGATCTTGCCGAGCAGGTCCGCGACGCGACACTGCGCCTGTACGCGCATGCCGCCGTCCACGCCGCCGAGCGCGGCATCATCCTGGCCGACACCAAGTTCGAGTTCGGCACCGATGCCGATGGCCGCCTGTATGTGATGGACGAGATGCTGACCCCGGACTCGTCGCGCTACTGGCCGGCGGACGAGTACCAGGTTGGCACCAGCCCGCCGAGCTACGACAAGCAGATCGTGCGCGATTATCTGGAAACGCTGGACTGGGACAAGACCGCGCCGGGTCCGCGCCTGCCGGCCGAGGTCATCGCGCGCACCCATGCGCGATATGCCGAGGCCCTGCAGCGGTTGGCAGACATCGCCTTCGACTGACGGCGCGCTATGCTCGATGCTTCTCCCAAGCGGAAGCGGAGAATCATGCGTGCCGATGTCCTGGCGGCCGGTTGGCTGCTCTCGCTCTGTGGCACAGCGGCCGCTGCTGCTGGCCCGGCCACCTCGTCGCCGCAACCGGATTTGAGCTGCAGCCATCTCGCCGACGCGGTCGCACGGCTGGCATGCTATGACCGAGCCTTCCCACCGGTCTTCGGCGCCGCCCCAGCGGAGGCCCTGCATGGCGAGGCCTTCGGTCTGCCACTGCCGCCTCGCGAGCGTGACTCGATGTCGGACCGGATCGAGGCGCGTGTGGTAGCGGTGGACGACCTGGGGGACCGACGAACGGTCGCCCTCGACAACGGCCAAGTCTGGACACTGATCGAAGTCACCGCACGCGGCCCGTTGACGCCGGGCGAAGCGGTGTCGATTAGAAGAGGTGCGATGGGCGGCTACATGCTGCGCACCCCGGCCGGCGTCTCGCTTCGCGCCCGCCGATTGCGTTGACGTCGATGGGCTGAATCGCGCCGCGCTGAGCGCGCCGCAGGCAGCACCGACAGAGGCTTGATGCCCGAAAAGCCTCGAAGCAGGCGCTCATGCTGGATCCAACACCCGCGACGGCGGGCAACGAAGTCGTGCGCCTGCGTCGATCCGGACGCCGTGCGGATGCCTCTCGATCGCCGATTCGACTCGACCCGCGCGCCGAAACAGCCATGCACTGATGCCAGGCGCTCAAGCGCCTGGCCCTGGCCTCATGGCCGCAGCGCACGCGCCGGCCATGCCCAGCGCGGCCCGTACTGCGTCCACCCCATGTCTCGCCGCGTCCGTCGTCCGAGGGGGCGACGGCAGGCGTCTTGCCCGCCGCCGCCCCGGTCGACTAGAAACGGAAGCTCAGGCTGGTGAAGAAGAAGCGTCCCGCCTGGTCGTAGCCTCCGAGCGAATTGCCATTCAACACCAAGGTACCTCCGACCAGCGGCGGCTCCTTGTCGAACACGTTGTTGACGCCTACGGTCCACGTCGCGACGTCCCACAGCTCCACCGATCCGCTCAGATCGATGTAGTTGTAGCTGCCCACCCGGTTGCCACGATTGACCAGAAGCTTATCGGTGGTTCCCGGCGTCCCGTCGTTATTGACGTAGTCCAACCCCCCGACATAGCGCCAGCGCAGACCCACGCCATAGCGGTCGAACGCATACCGGGCGCTGGCCACATGGCGCCATTCGGGCGCATTGCAGGCCTCGTTGACCCGGCCGGCGCAGTCGTAGGCAGTGGACGCGTCCTCGGCGACCGGCTGCTTGGTCTGCTCCAGCAGGTAGGTACCGACCAGCGAGGTGGTCAGCCGCCCGGGGCCGACCGGCCAAGCGTAGGACGCCGTGAGATCGATACCGCTGAAGTCAAAACTGCCGAAATTGCCCAGGGTATCGACGACCAATCCCGAGCTTTCGGGATCGCTGCCCAACCACAGATCACCGGTCCTCGGATTGCGACGAACGAGCCCGCACATCTCGGACTGCCCACGCGCGCACAGGTCCAGAATGACCGAAGGTCCGATGCTCGTGATTGCGTCCTTGAGCTCGATCCGATAGTAATCGAGGCTCAAGTTCAGACCCTCGATAGGCGCTGCAGCAAACCCGATTGTCCATGTATCCGCGGTCTCAGGATCAAGATTGAGACTGCCGCCTCCAAGGAGGTTGTACTGGCCTGCGGGATTGTCCGGCACGAAACCGTACTGACTCGGCGCCACCCCTGTCAGCGCGCATTGTTCGGCGGTCCAGGTGGGCGCCGATCCTGCGCAGGGGTCCGATCCACCCCAAAGACCGATACTCTGGTTTTCGTAGAGCTCGGTGATGCCGGCAGCCCGGATCGCCCGATTCCAGCCCGTGCGCAACAGGAAGCGACCATCGGCGAACTTTGCGCCCAGGCCGGCCTTCCAGGTGTTCACGCCACCGGACGTGCTGTAGTCGGAGTAGCGATAGCCCAACTCCAGATCGAGGCCGTCGAGCGAACCTGCGTCCGAGAGCAAAGGCAACGCGCTTTCCAGAAAGAATTCGTCGACAGTCAGGTCGCCGGCCACCGCTGTGGTAGGCCCTCCGAGGCCGGTGAAGTTGTTGGTGGCCATATTGGAATCGGGCGTGCGTTCGTACGTTTCCTGCCGGCGCTCGTAGCCCAGCACCAAGCTGATCGGCTGATTCGCCCACGGTAGGCCGACCCCAAGGCTTCCGGACGCGTAGGCGTTGAAGACCTTCATTGAGGTCACGTAGTTGACGAGGCCGACGCCCTGAAGCGCTTCCGCCGCCTCCTTGGTAACCGCGTCCTGCCACACGTTGTAGAACGTGCAGCCGCTGAATGAGCCGGGCGGACAGCCGAGCAAAGCGGACCGTACGCGGTCGGTGACAAAGTCGTTGACGCTTTCGTCCTTCACCGAGCTTCGGTTGTAGGTAAACGATGCATCGTAGGTCCAGTCTTCGTTGATCGCGCCACCCAGGCCCGCGGTGATGCGATAGCTCGTCGTTTCCTGGTTGGTCGCGCGTGGACCACCCTCCACGTTGCGCTTGTTGACCAGCACGGTGATCGCATCATCGGTGATGCCCAGATCACTGCACAACGTGCCGATGATTCCGTTATCGCAAGCAACGTCGACATCCGTGTTGAATGTGCCGCTCGGCGCTATCTGAGTGGCGCTTCGACGGTTGACGAACATCGCTTCCAAGTATGGCTGCACGTGCTCGTTGATCTGGTACTTGATGCGTGTACCGGCCGTATACCGTGTATCCGGGCGCTGGTAGTAATTCACTGGCGCGTAGTTGTAGAGCGCCCCGAATCCGGGTGTCCAGACACTGTCCGGCCCGAGGTGGGCCTGGGTATTGCCTCCAGGAAGCGATGGCGCGAGCACGGTAAAGTTCGCTGGATCGGCACCGCTCGAACCACCGCAGGCCGTGCCCGCATCGTTCAAAGCGCAGGACGAGTAATCCCGGTCGCCCTGGAGCAGCGCCTTGTTCTCCCGCCAGGTCGCCCAGGCGATCGCATGACCGCCTTCGCCGAAGCGCCCACCAATCGACAGGTCGATGTTCTGCGAGATACCGTCGAACCCAGAGCCCCCGGTCGGATAGTCGTATCCCACCTTGTCCATGAGGCCACGCATGTAGTGGTTCTCGTTCTTGTGCTGGAACGCCGAATACCCCACGTTGACGTTGACGCCCTCGAAATCGTCGTCGAGCACGAAATTGACCACGCCTGCGACCGCGTCGGAGCCGTAAACGGCGGATGCGCCTCCCGAAAGGACATCGACGCGACGCACAAGGGCCGAGGGAATGATGCTCAGATCCGGCGTCTCTCCCAGCCCCTTCGGAATGCGGCGACCGTTCACCAGCGACAAGGTGCGCTGCGCGCCAAGATCACGCAGTGACGCGGTCGCGTAGCCCTGAGACGGGTTGTTCTGGAAGTTGTCGAAGCCGCTCGTGAACCCCAGTTGCGGATACTGATTGACGAGGTCCTCGACTTTCGTCGCGCCGGTGTAGCGGAACTCCTCGGCTTGGATCTCGGCGACCGGGCTGGCGGCGGTCATCGTCTGGCTACGGATGCGCGTACCAGTCACGATCACCGCGTCCAGCGTGGCGGGGGAGGTGGCTGGAGCGGATGTGGTGTCTTGAGCGGTCGCTGACATGCTGGTTGCACAGCACACTGCACTTGCGAGCGCCACCGAAAGACGGTGGCGACGCGCGGAAACGGCGCGATTCGACATCTCGTTTATCCCCATTCGAGTGATACGTGGTCGGACGATGGAGCCCCCCCCGGTGCGTCCTTGACAGGCCCCTCGCGATTGGCGGCCCAATGCCGCCATTGCCGAAACTACCATCAATATTGCCCTGGCAAGACAGTGCCTTTGCGCAATCTGGCGAATTATGACGCGCCGCACAATAATCAACGCAACGCTCTTGGTCGCGGTCAACGCGCTGGCCCCACGCGCTCGAACTTACGTTAAGCAGTGAATGCCAGATCTACTGTGTTTTGCGACGCCCAGGCCCTGCAGCGGTTGGCGGGCATCGTCGTCGACTAAAGGCGGACCGGCGCGCGCAGCGCGCCGGGCGCTGCGCCCCGATGAGGAAAGTGGTCCGGGGCCGTATGCGGCCTTCAGGAGCGCGCATGCCCATGCCATCGGGGCGGCACGACTCGACCGATCTAGGGAACCGACGCGCAGGCTGCCCCCATCCTGAGGTCAGAAGTCGGTGACGAAGGCCACCAGGCCGCTGATCACGGCGGCATAGCTGGTCGCGAGCATCGCGATCAGCAGCAAGCCCGCCCACAGCCGTGCCGGCCAGCCGCGTCCGCCGCGCCAGGTCTCGCGCAGGTTCCACACCGACGTTGCGACCCCGGCGGCGATCGCCACGACCGACAGCGCGCTCAGCGCCAGGACCCCACCATTGAGGCCGTCGTTGATCCGGAAGTAGTCGGCCATGAACCAGGCGATCAAGCCGATCCAGCCGACCCAGCTCACCAGCACCAGCCAGCTCGCGGCGCGGCTGGCCCGGTACGCGTGCACGGTGCGCGGCGGCCACGGCAGCGCTAGGCGATAGCGGCGCCGCACCAAGGCGCTCAGCGCCCAGGCCAATGCACTGAGCACCAGCACCGCGAACGACACGCCCAGCACCGGCACCAGCCACGCGCCCGAGCGATAGCCCTCGACGCGCTGGAACAGCATGAACGGCGAGATCGCATCGACCGAGAACGCGGTGACCTCGCCCGCCTCGACCACGGCGGCCAAGCGCTGCTTGCCATCCAGCGTGCGCCAGACGAATGGCGCCACCGGATAGAAGCGGCTCGGCTGGCCATCGGTGCCGGAGAACATCGGGAATCCGACCGAACCGTCGCCGTGGTCCACGAGCTGGACCTGCTGGAGCTGCATCAGACGCATGAAGCCCGACTCGCTGCGGCGCGAATTCAAGTAATGGCCCGCGGCGAGCAGCCGTGCCTGCGCCTTCGCAGTCTCGAGATCGACCTGGACCGGCTGCGGCGGCTGTGCGGGGAAGTAACGGTCGGCGAAGCCTTCGAGCAGTTCGCTGCGGATCACGCCGGTCGCGCCATCGGCGCCGGTGCTGTTGACCGACACGAAGACACCGACGCCCTGGTCGCGGAACAGATACAGATACGAGTGGAAGAAGATCGTGTCGCCGCCGTGTCCGAGCACCCGCTGCCCGTTGAGGTCGATCTCGTAGAAGCCCAGCGCCATGGTCCGCAGCGGCGACACGAAGCGAGTCTGCGGCGTGTACATCTGCGCCGCGGTCGCGGCCTTGAGCAACGGAGAATCGCGGCCGGCCGCGGTCTCCAGGTGCGCGATCATGAAGCGCGCCATGTCGCTGCCGGTGGCCGCCAGGGCGCCAGCCGGCGCCGACGGCACGACTTCGTAACCGCCGGGTTCGTCCGAAGCCAGTTTGTAGCCGCGCGACATCAGCCCCGCCAGTTCGTCCGGCAGCGGCTGGCGGAAGCTCGAACGGGTCATCCGCAACGGCTGCAGGACATGCCGCTCGATGTAGTCGTCGAACGACTCGCCACTGACCCGCGCGACGATGTAGCCCGCCAGGCTGGTCGCGTAATTGGAGTACGCCGGCACCGAGCCAGGCTCGAAGATCTGGCCGGGCACCCAGGCCTTGAGGTAGGCACCAAGCTCGGTCTTGCCCGCGCGCGCCTGCGCCTCGGTGGTCATCAGGTTCTTGACCCGCTCCTCCAGCCCGGAAGTGTGGGTCATCAGGTGGCGCAGCGTGATCGGCGTTCCGCGCGTCGGCACCCGGAAGTCGAGGTAATCGTTGATGTCGGCATCCAGATCCAGGCGCCCGGCCTCGACCTGCTGCATCACCGCCGTCCAGGTCAACAGCTTGGAGACCGAGCCGGGTCGGAACAGCGTGGCATCCGGATCCACGGGCTGGCGCTTGGCGACATCGGCGTAGCCGTAACCGCGCTTGGCGATGATCTCGCCATCCTTGACCACAGTGACCACACCGCCGGCGATGTTCCCACGCGCCAGCGCGTAGGGCATGAACCCGTCGAGCCAGGCCGTCACGTCGGTCCCGGTCAGGGCCTGGGCCCCGTCGGCGGCTGGGGGCGTGTCGACAGCCGCCCTCGACTCGGGGACCGCCGTCGGGGGGACTGGCGCAGGCCCCGTCTGGGCGAACGCGGAGGTGCACAGCAGCACGCAGGCCAGCAACGATCGCACACGCAACGAACCGGGCATCGGAGGCACCTCGACGGGACGGACGCGAGACAGCCCACCGACTCTCTCGCCCTGAACCGGCCAAGTCAAGCCTGATCGGAAAATGTTTTCGATTTCCGGCGCGCAGTGCCCGATCGGGAGAATGCGACTGCAGGTGCCAGGCGGACAACCGTACATCGCACTGGAGGACGGCATCGGCGCACCGCATTCTGCGAAGATGATCCCGCACCACGGCATTCGGGAGCCAGATTGGACACGACACACGGTGACGAGGGCCTGCGCCCGATCGAGCACTGGTTCGCGCATTACTCGGCCGATCACCGCAACGCCGCCAACCAGCGGATCCATGTCGTCGCCGTCCCGGCGATTCTGTGGAGCGTGGTGGCCCTGCTGTGGTGTCTGCCGCCAGGCCCGTTCTTCCGCCACGGCGCCTGGGCCGCCCTGGCGATGTTCGGTGCCTGGCTGTTCTACCAACGCGTGTCGCGCCCGCTGGGTCTGGGCATGCTCGCACTCTTCGTGGCGATGGCCGCGGGCACCGCCTGGCTGCATCGCACACTCGGCACGCAGGGACTGCTGGCGCTGGGCGCAGCGGTGTTCGTCGTGGCATGGATCGCCCAGTTCATCGGCCACAGCCGGTGGTTCGAGGCCCGCAAACCGAGCTTCCTGACCGACCTGCGCTATCTGCTGATCGGGCCGGCGTGGGTGCTGGCCAAGCTGTATCGGCGGCTCGGCTGGCGGTACTGAGAGCGGCCGCTCAGTCCGGGAACATCGACGCGTCGGGCAGGAACGGCCGCGGCGCGTAGCCGAACGCGGCCTGCGCCGGGCCGGGATCGAACACCAGATCCTCGCGCATCCGCGCCACCGCACCTGCCGGCAACCCCTGCAACTGGCCGGCACGATGCGCCAGCCGCAGCGCCACCCCGAACAACGGCGCGGGCAGTAACAACAACCGCGGCCGTGGTACGAGGACGGCCAACGTGCGCGCGACCATGTCGCGGTAGCGCAACGTCTCGCCGCCGGGCAAGGCGTAGGCCTGGCCGGCGGCGGACGACGCATCGACCGCAGCCAGCGCCGCGGCCGCCAAATCGTCGGCATGCACGGGCTGGCGCAGGCCATGCGCATCGGACGGCAGCACGAAGAGGCCGCGACGGCGCGCGAGCGCGACCACCCGCCCCAGGTTGTGCGCGCTGCCAGGCCCATAGATCAAGGTTGGGCGCAACAGCGTCGCGGCCGCCCCCCGATCTCCGGCAGCGGCGAACAATCGCGCGCCGGCTTCGCGCAGGCGTGCGGCCAGCGCGCGCTCGTCGGGGTCGGCCGCGGCCTGCTTGGTCGCATCGCTGGTCGATCCGAACGCCACCACGCGCGGGCAGTCGGGTGCGACAGCCGCGTACCAGGCCGAGAAGTGGTCCAGCGGTCCGCAGCTGAAGATGGCATCGAAGCGTCCGGTCAACGCCGGCATCGCCTGAAAGCCGCCCAAGTGCCAGCGCAGGTCCGGTTGTGGTGGACGGGCCTCGCGGGAGACCGCGTCGACCGACCAGCCAGTGGCAATGAGTCGCACCACCAGCGCGCGCCCGATCGCGCCACTGCCGCCGAACACCAGCGCACGCCTGTTCATGTCCGCCCGCCCTGAAGAGGCGATCGGCGCCGGGAGGACGCGAACGGCACGGACCATGCTGACATCCTCACAGCATAGCCGGCAAAATCCACGAACTGTTCGCGCGTATCGGTTAGACTGCTCGGCCCTTGCGCGCTCCGCCGGCTTTCTGGCCGACCGCCTCCACAAGGAGTCCGATGCTCGAACTGTTGTTGGCCCTGCCCTTCGTGCTGGCGCTCGTCGTCGCCCTCTCGGCGCACGCGTCGCGTCGCACCACCGCCTGGCTCGCCGGCTCTGTGCCGTTGCTGGGACTGGCGATATTGGCGGCAGCGGCCGGCGACGTGTTCGACGGCACGATCCTGCGCACCGGATACGCATGGATCCCCGAGGCCGGGCTCGACTTCAGCCTGCGCATGGACGGGCTGGCCTGGACGTTTGCGCTGATGGTGCTGGGCATCGGCGGTCTGGTGGTGCTCTACGGCGCCTACTATCTGTCGCTCAAGGACAGCCCGCGACGCTTCTTCACCTACCTGCTGCTGTTCATGGGCGCGATGCTGGGCATGGTCCTGGCCGGCAACCTGCTGCTGCTGGCGGTGTTCTGGGAACTGACCTCGATCAGCTCGTTCCTGCTCATCGGGTTCTGGTCGCATCGCCAGGACGCCCGCCAGGGCGCGCGCATGGCGCTGACGATCACCGGCCTGGGCGGTCTGGCGCTGCTGGGCGGCGTGCTGCTGATCGGGCGCATCGTCGGCAGCTACGACCTCGATGCGGTGCTCGCCGCCGGCGACACGATCCGTGCCAGCCACCTCTACCCGGCGGCGCTGGCCCTGGTGCTGCTGGGCGTGTTCACCAAGAGCGCGCAGTTCCCGTTCCATTTTTGGCTGCCGCAGGCGATGGCTGCGCCCACGCCGGTGTCGGCCTATCTGCACTCGGCGACGATGGTCAAAGCGGGTGTGTTCCTGCTCGCGCGGCTGCACCCCGCGCTGGCGGGCACCGACCTGTTCTTTTACGTCGTCACTGGCGTCGGCGCGACGACGCTGCTGGTCGGCGCCTGGTTCGCGATCTTCCAGCACGACCTCAAGGGGCTGCTGGCCTACTCGACGATCTCGCACCTGGGCCTGATCACATTGCTGTTCGGCCTGTCGACCGACATGGCCGTGGTCGCCGGGCTGTTCCACATCCTCAACCACGCCATGTTCAAGGCCTCGCTGTTCATGGCGGCGGGCATCATCGACCACGAGGCCGGGACCCGCGACATGCGCCGGCTCGGCAACCTGCGGCGCTTGATGCCGATGACCAGCGCGCTGGCGATCGTCGCGTCATTGGCGATGGCCGGCATTCCGTTGCTCAACGGCTTCCTGTCCAAGGAGATGTTCTTCGCCGAGGCACTGGAGATCGGCGGCCACGGCACGATGCGGTTGGTCATCAGCGTCGCGGCGCTGCTCGCCGGCGTGTTCGGCATCGCCTACAGCCTGCGCTTCGTCCACGACACGTTCTTCGGCAACGGGCCGCGCGCGCTGGACGTGGTGCCGCACGAGCCGCCGCGCTGGATGCGCATCCCGGTCGGCGTGCTGGCCGTGCTGTGCGTCGTGGTCGGCATCGTGCCGGCACTGACGGTGCAGCCGCTGCTGCGCACGATGGTCGCCGGCACGCTCGGCGATGCCGCGCCTGCGTTCAGTCTTGCGGTCTGGCACGGGGTGAACCTGCCGCTGCTGATGAGCGTGGCCAGCCTGGTGCTGGGCGTGGCGCTGTACTTCGGCCTGCGCCGGCTGCTCGACTTCCATGCGGTGGTCACCCGGTCGATCGGCCGCCACGTGTTCCACGTCAACATCGAACGGCTGTTCTCGCTGGCGCGCGCGTTCACCGCCCGCGTGGCCAATGGCCGGCTGCAGCGCAGCCTGCTGGGCCTGCTGCTGGTCGCGTTGCTGCTCGCCGGCTGGCCGCTCGTCGGCGAAATCGGCGCGATCGTGTCCGCCGCGCCCGGCTCGCAGACCATGCCTCCGATCGGCTGGATCCTGTGGGCGCTGCTGGTGGCCGCGTCGATCGGCACGGTGCTGGTGCATGGCAAGCGGCTGACCGCGCTGATCGTCATCGGTGCGGTGGGCCTGGCCGTGAGCCTGATGTTCGTCTATCTCTCGGCGCCGGATCTGGCGCTGACCCAGTTGCTGGTGGAGATGGTCACCATTGCGCTGATGATGATGGCGCTCAATTACCTGCCCAAGCAGTCGAAGGTCGCGCGCACGCCCCTGCGCAAGGTACGCGACGTCGCGATCTCGCTGGTCGCCGGCGGCGGACTGGCGACGCTGGCCTACGCGATGATGATGGCGCCGGTGGACACGATCTCTGGCGAGTTGCTGGTGCGCTCGCTACCCGAGGCCTACGGACGCAATGTCGTCAACGTGATCCTGGTCGACTTCCGCGGCTTCGACACCTTCGGCGAGATCACCGTATTCGGCACCGCGGCACTGGTGGTGCATGCCCTGCTGCGCTGGGCGCGGCTGCAGCCCGACGAGGTGATGCCCGGCCCGCCGGTGCATCTGCCCATCGCGGCCGACCTCACCCAGTTGCTGTTCCCGCTGGCGCTCACGGTCTCGATCTATCTGTTCCTGCGCGGGCACAACGCCCCAGGCGGCGGGTTCATCGCCGGCCTGGTGTTCGCGGTGCCGGTGCTGGTGAAGTACGTCCTGCAGGGTGCGCGTGCGGTCGAGGCCACCTTCGGCTTCGACTACCTGCGCGGCATCGGCATCGGCCTGCTGCTGGCGGTGATCGGCGGCGTGGGCTCATGGTGGTTCGGATTGCCGTTCCTCACCAGCGGCCATATCGATGTGACGTTGCCGGTCGTGGGCATGCTGCCCCTGGCGAGCGCGCTGGTGTTCGACACCGGCGTCTACGTCGTGGTGTTCGCCGGCACGCTGCTGATGCTCTCGACGATGGGCACGGTCAAGCAACGCCAGGCCGGCGAGGAGACGCCCTGATGGAATTTGCGATCGCCAGCGCCATCGGCGTGCTTGCCGCCTCGGGCGTGTACCTGCTGCTGCGCGCACGCACGTTCGACGTCATCCTCGGACTGACGTTGCTCTCGTACGCCACCAACCTGTTGATCTTCTCGTCCGGCCGCATCGTGGTCGGCAAGCCGCCGGTGCTCGGCGACGGTATTCCCGAAACGCTGGCCAGCTACACCGATCCACTGCCGCAGGCGCTGGTGCTGACCGCGATCGTGATCGCGTTCGCGATGACCGCTGTAACCGTGGTCATCGCGATGCGCGAGCATTCGGACCTGCGCACCGACCATGTCGACGGCGAAGAACCCGACAGCGAGCAGCGCGGAGGTGGGCGATGAACCACATCGCGATCGCGCCGATCCTGGTGCCGCTGATCACCGGCGCCTTGCTGTTGCTGCTCGAGCGCCGACATCGCGCCTCGACACTGCGGCTGTGGGCGTGGCTGGGCATGGCGGTGCTGCTGGCGGTCAGCATCGCGCTGCTGCTGCAGGTTCAGCGCGAAGAGATGCTGGTCTACCTGCTCGGCGACTGGCCTGCGCGACTGGGCATCGCGCTGATGGTCGATCGCCTCTCGGCGATGATGGTGATGACCACCACGTTGCTTGCCATCCCATGCCTGCTCTACGCCTGCGCCGGGTGGGACAAGCGCGCGCTGCACTTCCATGCCTTGTTCCAGGTCCAACTCGCGGGCCTCAACGGCTCGTTCCTGACCGGCGACCTGTTCAACCTGTTCGTGTTCTTCGAGGTGATGCTGATCGCCTCCTACGGCCTGCTGCTGAGCGGCGCGCGCGGTGCGCGGATCAAGGCCGGCATGCACTACGTGGTGTTCAACATCGCGGCATCGACCGTGTTTCTGCTCGCGCTCGGACTGCTCTACGGCCTGCTGGGGACGTTGAACATGGCCGAGGTGGCAGTCCGCGTGGCACAGGTGCCGCCTGAGACCGCGCCCCTGGTGCGCGCTGGCGCCGGCCTGCTGCTACTGGTGTTCTGCGCCAAGGCCGCGCTGCTGCCGCTGTACCTGTGGTTGCCGGAGGCCTACGCGCGGGCACCGGCAGCGGTGGCGGCGCTGTTCACCATCATGACCAAGGTGGGGCTGTACGCGATCCTGCGCGTGTTCACGCTGGTGTTCGGCGCCGATGCCGGCCTGCTGGCCGACCTCGCTTGGCCATGGCTGTTACCGGCCGGCGCGGCAACGATGGTCCTGGCCGCGCTCGGCGTGGTCGGCGCGCCACGACTGCGCATCGGCGTGGCGTATCTGGTGCTGTTGTCGGCGGGCATGCTGTTCGTCGCATTCGCGCTCGCCAACCGTGGCGCCATCTCCGCCGGTTTGTATTACCTGCCGCACAGCGTGTTCGTGACCGCGGCGCTGTTCCTGCTGGCCGACATCATCCAGCGCCACCGTGGCAGCACCGGCGACTATCTGATGCCGATCGCCTCGATGCCTGGCAAGACCGTGCCGGCGCTGCTGTTCCTGGTCGCGGCGATCTCGGTCACCGGCCTGCCGCCGTTGTCGGGCTTCATCGGCAAGCTGCAATTGCTCAACTCGGTCCCCGAATCGGTCATCGGCTGGGTCTGGGCCGCGATCCTGGGCAGCAGCCTGATGGCAATCATCGGTCTGTCGCGCAGTGGCACTCGGTTGTTCTGGCGTGTCGATCCGGCGCCCGAGGGGACCGCTGCGATGCCCCTGCGCCGGACCGAGATCGCCGCGACCACGTTGCTGCTGGCCTACGGTGTTGCGATGACCGTCTTCGCAGGTCCATTGCTGCGCTACACCGAGGCGACCGCCGACCAGTTGCTCGACACCAGCGCGACCATCGAACGCGTCGGCGGAACCACGCCGTTGATCCGGGAGCCCTCGCGATGAAGCGCCGTTTGCTGCCGTCGATCCCGCAAAGTCTGACCGTCTTTCTGTTCTGGCTGTTGATGGCTGAGGACTTCAGCCCGGCCAACATCGTCATGGCGCTGCTGCTGGCTTGGCTGATGCCGCTGCTGGCCTCGCGGATGGAACGCGAGTTCGCCCAACTCGGCAGATTGCGCGGCGTCTGGGCCCTGGCCGCGCGCGTGTTGTGGGACATCGTGGTCGCCAACATGACTGTGGCCCGGCAGGTGCTCGGCCCTCGCGACAAGCTCAACTCCCAGTTCGTCTGGCTGCCGCTGGACCTGACCAACATCCACGGCATCTCCGCGCTCACCAGCCTGATCACGCTGACGCCCGGAACCGTGTCCGCGGAACTGTCGGAAGACCGCCGGTTTCTGTTGATCCACTGCCTGAGCACCAACGATCCCGAGGCGCTGGTCGCCGAGATCAAGGACCGCTACGAGGCCCCGCTGCGGGAGATCTTCCCATGAACGGCAATCCCCTGATCGAGCTGGCCATCATCGCCGGCATGCATCTGGTCGGCATCGCGATGCTGCTGTCGGCCTGGCGTCTGCTGCGCGGGCCCACCGCGCCCGATCGCATCCTCGCGCTCGACACGCTTTACGTCAGCTCAATTGCCCAGCTCATCCTGTTCGGCATGCTGATGGACACCGAGATCTATTTCGAAGCGGCGCTGATCATCGCGATGCTTGGCTTCGTCGGGACCGTGGTGCTCAGCAAGTACGTGATCCGCCGGGACGTCGTGGAATGAACATCGTCCTCGACCTCGTCATCGCGCTGTTGCTGCTGGTGGGTTGCTTCTTCACCTTGCTCGGTGCGATCGCACTGCTCAAGCTGCGCGACTTCTTTCAGCGCGTCCACGGGCCGGCCAAGGCCAGCACGCTGGGCGTGGGCTGCATCCTGTTCGCCTCGATCCTCTACCATTCGGTCAACGAGAGCGGCGTCCACCCGCGCGAACTGCTGATCACCGTGTTCCTGTTCCTGACCGCACCGATCAGCGCGCACTTGATGTCGCGCGCCGCGCTGTCGCTGATGGACAACCGGCCACCGCACCCCGAGCGCACGCCGGATGCGAACCAGCGCGTGGTCGACGACGACGATCCAGCGCCGCCCGAGCGCGACTGAGCCTCCGTCAGCCGCGCCTTTGGGCGAGGGACGCGGCTTCAGCCGCAGCCTTCGAGGTAGTCGATCTGCGGCGGCACACCAATGCGCCATTCGGTGACCTTGCCGGCTGCATCGGTCTCGAACACCAGGGCCTTGTCGCCTTCGGCGACACGCAATGTCTGCGCGCCCTCCACGTACTTGTGCGGCGAGGCTTCGACGCGTCCGTTGTACAGGCGCACGATCTCGGCCCGATCCATGCCGACCTTGCCGCCGCCCGGGGCGGTGTAGCCCGCGTTGCGGACATCGATCCGGACGAAGCGATCGCCCTCCATCATGAAGCCGAGCCGGTAATCGGTCGTGCCGATCGGCTGCGGCTTGAGGATGTAGCAGCCGCCCGGCTCCGAAGGCGCCGCGTCGCCGAGGTCATTGCCCCAGGACATGCGCACCTCCTCTTCAGTGCTGCCGAACGCCGCTGGTCCGAAGCCGTCGAACGTGATCACGCCATCGACCACCTGCGGGATGTTGGTGCCCGTCGCCTGCGTGGGGGCCGACGGCGCGTCGGTGCCTGCGGACGGCATCGGCGGCGAGCCTGCAGGCGCAGGATCGGCAGCCTGCGGCGTCTGGGCATCGGCCTGGGAGCCCGAGGCTGGCGTTGGCGAGCGGTCGCCGCAGGCGGACAGCGCGAGTGCCAGCAAGGCGACGGCAGGCAGGGTCTGCTTCATGGGTCACTCCACGGAAAAAGACCGCGCCAGCGTCCGCGAGCCCGCGTGAATGGGCTGCGAACTGTGCGGCTGCCGCGGCCGACGGGCACCGGCTTGACCCCATTGTTGCCGCCGCTTGCTGCCCGCCCCTCCACCGCCGTGGCGGGCGTGATGTCCTGCGCTAACGCGGTGGGACGAACCGACGCTCCAAGCCCGCCCAGACCGTCTGGTAGTCCGCCTGCCGATGCGCGGCTTCGAGCGCCTGCATGGTCGGCCGCAGCACACCACGGGTCTCGAACATGAAGGCCATCGTGTCGGCGATCACGTCGGGCCTGGAGAGATCGGCAGCGCTGGCCTTGTCGAACGTGGCCGCGTCCGGCCCGTGGCCGCTCATGCAGTTGTGCAGCGAACAGGCACCGGGTGAGAAGCCGTCGGCCTTGGCGTCGTACTGCCCGTGCACCAGACCCATGAATTCGCTGGCGACGTTGCGGTGGAACCACGGCGGCCGGAACGTATGCTGGGCCACCAGCCAGCGCGGCGGGAAGATCGCGAAATCGAGATTGGCCGTGCCGGGGGTGTCGCTGGGCGAGGTGAGCACGGTGAAGATGCTCGGGTCCGGGTGGTCGAAACTGATCGAGCCGATCGTGTTGAACCGGCGCAGATCGTACTTGTACGGCGCGTAGTTGCCGTGCCAGCCGACGACGTCGAGCGGCGAGTGCCCGATCGGCGCCTGCCACAGATGGCCCTGGAACTTGGCGATCAGCGAGAAGTCGCCCTCAAGCTCCTCGTAGCGCGCGACCGGGGTCAGAAAATCGCGCGGGTTGGCCAGGCCATTGGCCCCGATCGGCCCGAGGTCGGGCAGGCGCAGCGCACGCCCCTGGTTCTCGCACACGTAACCACGACTCGCCCCGTCAGGCAGTTCGACGCGGAAGCGGATGCCGCGCGGGATCACCGCGATCTCCTGCGGCTCGACCTCGAGCGTGCCGAGCTCGGTCGCCACCACCAGCCGGCCCAACTGCGGTACCAGCAACAACTCGCCGTCGGCGCTGTAGAAGAAGCGGTCGGTCATCGATGCGTTGGCCGCGTAGACGTGGATGCCCACGCCGTCGTAGGCGCCGGCGCCGCCGCTGCCGCCCATCGAGAACAGACCATCGACGAAATCGACCGGCGTCTCGGGCAATGGGATCGGGCTCCAACGCAGTTGTTCCGGCGTCACCGGACCGCGATCGAAACCGTCGTGGAAGCGCGGCTGCGCGAACGGCACAAAGCGCCCGTGCAGCACTGCCGGGCGGATGCGGTACAGCCAACTGCGTCGGTTCTCGCCGCGCGGCGCGGTGAACGCAGTGCCCGACAGCTGCTCGGCATAAAGCCCATGCGCGACCCGCTGCGGCGAGTTCTGGCCGACCGGCAGCGTGCCGGGTTCGGCCTGGGTCGCGAACTCGTTGCCGAATCCGGACATGTAGTCGAACGCAGGGCGCGGCTGCGCCGCTGCCTGCGGCATCGGGATGATCGTGTCGTCGATCGTTGCGTTCATCGCTTCACCTGGAGGATCGTTGCCATCACCGCGCAGCGCGGGCATGGCGTCAAGTCGCGCACACCCGTCGCCGGCGTTCGGCCGTCATGCGATGCCGTGCGCCGACGCCCGCCGTGCGCCAGCGCGCGGCGTCACAGCACGCCGCGCTTCATCTGGTCGCGCTCGATGCTCTCGAACAGCGCCTGGAAATTGCCCTCGCCGAAGCCCTCGTTGCCCTTGCGCTGGATGATCTCGAAGAAGATCGGACCGAACGCGTTCTCGGTGAAAATCTGCAGCAGCTTGCGCTGCTTGGTCTCGGGATCGGCGTCGATCAGGATCTTGTTGCGGCGCAGCCGCGGCACATCCTCACCGTGGTCGGGAATGCGCTGGTCGATCACGTCGAAATAGGTGTCGGGCGTGTCGAGGAAGGTGATGCCGTGCTCGCGCATCTTCTCGATCGAGCTGTAGATGTCGTCGGTGAAGCAGGCGATGTGCTGGATGCCCTCGCCCTTGTACGCATCGAGGTACTCGTTGATCTGCGACTTCGGATCGCTCGACTCGTTGAGCGGGATGCGCACGATGCCGTCAGGCGCGGTCATCGCCTTGGACACCAGGCCGGTCTTGCTGCCCTTGATGTCGAAGTAACGGATCTCGCGGAAGTTGAACAGCTTCTCGTAGTAATCCGACCACTTCTGCATGTTGCCGAAGTAGAGGTTGTGCGTGAGATGGTCGATGAAGGTCAGCCCGAACCCGGTCGGATTCTGGTCGGCGCCCTCGACCGGCACATAGTCGTCCCCGTAGATCGAACCGGCGGCGCCGTAGCGATCGACCAGATAGAGCATGCAGTCGCCGATGCCCTTGACGACCGGCGCATCGACCGCCTTGGTGGATTCGCGCGCGCCCACCGCCTCGCCGCCGTTCTCGAGCACACGTCCATAGACCTCGTCGGCCGGCCGCTTGAAACGGATCGCAAAGCCGCAGGCCGACGGGCCGTGGGCCTTGGCGAAATCGGCGGCGAACGAATCGGGGTCGGCGTTGAGCAGGAAGTTCACCCCGCCCTGGCGGTACACGGTGATCGGCCGCGACGTGTGCTTGAGCACCGCGGTGAAGCCCATGTTGCGGAAGTACGCGTGCATGGCATCGGCCTGGCCTTCGGGGGCTGCGAACTCGACGAATTCGAAGCCGTCGATGCCCATCGGATTCTCGAACGTGGTGACGTCCATGCCCAGGTTGGGGGCGGTGTGTGCGTGGGCGCTCATGGGATACTCCGTGGCGTGACGATGGCTTGGATGCCCGTTTATAGTTTCAACTGCAACCACTTGCAAGGCGCACCGCACCATGACGCAGTCGGTTACCTCCGTCGCTGGCGACGGGCAGGCCCTCCAGAGCCATGAACACGCCACCCTCGACCTCGAGACGTTCCTGCCCTATCGGCTCAGCGTGCTGACCAACCACATCAGCCGCGGCCTGGCGGACATCTATTCCGAGCGTTTCGGCATCAGCGTGACCGAGTGGCGGGTGATCGCGGTGCTTGGCCGCGACCGCGGCCTGTCAGCGAACGAAGTCGCCGAACGCACCGCGATGGACAAGGTCGCCGTCAGCCGCGCGGTCGCGCGGCTGCTCGAACGCGAATTGCTGCTGCGCGGCATGCACGACAGCGACCGCCGGCGCTCGGTGCTCGCGCTCAGCCGCGCCGGCGAAGCGGTCTACGACGTCGTGGCCCCGCTCGCGCTGGAGTACCAGCAGCGGGTGATGGCCCCGCTCGATGCCGACGAGCGCGCGACGCTGCTGCGGCTGATGGACAAACTCGAGGCTGCGCTGGCCGGCTGATCGCCGGCGCGCAAACGAAAACGGCGGCCCGAAGGCCGCCGTTCGCTATCCGGTTCGAGCGATCACTTCACGCCGTGCATCAGCCGGTTGACCAACGGCGCGATCACGAACAGCAGCACCCCGGCACCGGCGAGCGCCCAGAAGCCGACGGTGTAGCCGGCCTGCGCCGAGGCGGCGGTCATGCCGCTTTCGCCGCTGACCTGGCCGGCGAAGATGCCCGCCAGGTTGTTGCCGATCGCGACCGACAGGAACCAGCAGCCCATCGCCATGCCAGCCACGCGCGAGGGCGCCAGCTTGGTCGTCATCGACAACCCGATTGGCGACAGGCACAGCTCGCCGATCGACTGGATCACATACACCGCAAACAGCGTCCAGAACGGGATCTTGCCGTTGCCGTCGACCATGCTGTTGAGCGCGATCATCAGCAGCAGGAACGCCAGGCCGTTGAAGATCAGGCCCAGACCGAACTTGCGCGGGATCGACGGATTGGCGCGGCCCATCTTGACCCACATCCAGGCCATGATCGGCGCGAAGGTGATGATGGCGATCGAGTTCACCGACTGGAACCACTCCAGCGGGAAGGTCCAGCTGCCGAATTCGCGATTGACGATGCGATCGGCGAGGAAGGTGAACGAGCTGCCGGCCTGCTCGAAGAACATCCAGAACAACACGTTGAACACGAAGATGATCAGCATCGCGATCACCTTGTCGCGCGCCACCTTGCCCTCGCGGATACCTTCGACCAGCAGCATCACCGCCGGCACCACGAACAGGGCCATCAGGATCGCCTGCAGCGCGCTCGCATCGATGGTGAGCAGGAAGTAGAACAGCGGGACGCCGATGGCGGCGCCGAGCAGCGCGACCAGGCCGACGCGGCCGAGGCCTTCGTGACCCGGTTCCGGAAGACCGATGCCCTTGAGCTGACTGCGGCCGGCCCAGAACCACACCAGGCTGATCACCATGCCGATGCCGGCGGCGATGAACACCCACTGGTAGTGGGGGTCGGTGTCGGTGCCAAACACCTTGCGCGCCAGCCAGCCGGTGACCACCGGCGCAATCATCGCGCCGATGTTGATGCCCATGTAGAAGATCGTGAAGCCCGCATCGCGACGCGCGTCGCCCTGCATGTACAGCTTGCCGACCATGGTCGAGATGATCGGCTTGAACAGGCCGTTGCCGACGATGATCGTCGCCAAGCCCAGCTTGAACAGCGGCTCGCTCGGCGAGGCCAGCATGAACAGCCCCAGCGCCATGAACATCGCGCCGAGCAGGATCGAGCGCTGGAAGCCGATCAGCTTGTCGGCAACGTAGCCACCGAAGATCGCACCCGCATAGACCAGCGCCAGGTACGCGCCGTACATCTCGCTCGCCGGCCGCTCGCCGGCCGCATCGCCGCCGTGGAACTGCGCGACGATGTACAGCACCATCGCCCAGCGGATGCCGTAGAACGCGAAGCGTTCCCAGAACTCCGACATGAAGAGCATCCACAGCGGGCGTGGATGGCCAAGCACCTGGGAGAACTCGGGCGGATTGACGGGCGGCGGCGGTACGGCCGCGACTTTGGGCTCGACGACGTCGGCGCTCATGGAGATCCTTGCATAAAGGGAAGCTGGGACGACCCGGACGATCGCGACCGCCGGGAAGCGGCGAGAATCCCAGCCCGGAGCCCGGGCGTCAACGTGGCGTCAACGCCGACCGACCCACTCTGCGCGACCCGCCCCCTGTTCAGCCAGCCGGATAGGTGTAGCTCGCGCCCAACCCCAGCGGGATGTCCAATGCCCAGAACGCCAGCAGGAACGACGTCCACAGCACCGACAGGGCGATCGAATACGGAATCATGATCGACACCAGCGTGCCGATGCCGGCCGCGGTCACGTAGCGCTGGCAGAACACCACGATCAGCGGGAAGTACGGCATCAACGGGGTCAGGATCGTCGTCATCGAGTCGCCGACACGGTACGCGGCCTGGGTCAGGTCCGGCGACACGCCAAGCTGCATCATCAGCGGCACCATGATCGGCGCCAGCAAGGCCCATTTGGCCGAGGCCGAACCGATGAACAGGTTGACCACACCGGTCATCACGATCAGGCCCAGAATCGTCAACCACATCGGCAACCCGAGCGCCTTGAGAAAGTCCGCGCCCTCCACCGCCATCAACGTACCCAGGCCCGAGCCATTGAACGCGGCCAGGAACTGC
This sequence comes from Luteimonas sp. TWI596, assembly GCF_039674105.1. Lineage (NCBI taxonomy): Bacteria > Pseudomonadati > Pseudomonadota > Gammaproteobacteria > Lysobacterales > Lysobacteraceae > Luteimonas > Luteimonas sp. TWI596. Next base: position 165,917 of record NZ_JBDJMU010000002.1, on the reverse strand, counting down.
GCGATGAAGAACGCGATGACGATGTAGTAGCCCATGCCGCTCATCGACTTGGTCATCGCCGCGATGACATCGCGGTGCGAGCGGACCGTGCCGGCGACGGCGCCGTAGACCACGCCCGGCAGCAGGAACAGCACGAAGATCAACGCGACGATCGACTGCATCACCGGCGCGGCCGCGACCAACAGCGGATGGCTGCCCTCGGGCACGGCCTCTGCCGGCGCGCGCCACGGCGAGGCCTCGGGCATCAGCGTCAGCGCGAACACCAGGCACGCGGCGAGCATCGCGACCACGGCCCAGATCAGGCCACGCTTCTCGGCCGCGCGCAGCGGGTCCATCTTCGGCAGGTTGGCCGGGTCGCCGTCCACGACCGTGCGCGCCAGTCGCGGTTCGACGATGCGGTCGGTGACGAACCAGCCGATCGCGATGATCAGCAGACTCGAGGCAGTGGTGAAGATCCAGTTGTTGAGCGGGTTGATCGTCAACGCCGGGTCGAGGATGCGGCCCGCTTCCTGGGTGAAACCGGCCAGCAGCGGATCCAGCGACGAGGGCACCAGCAGCGTCGCCGAGAATCCACCCGACACACCACAGAATGCGGCGGCGATTCCGGCGAGCGGATGGCGCCCGGCCGCGTAGAAGATCACCCCGCCCAGCGGGATCACCAGCACGTAGCCGGCATCGACCGCGACGTGGCTCAGCACCGCGACCGCGACCAGCGCCGGCGTCAGCAGCATCTTCGGCGTCACCGACAGCACGCTGCGCAGTGCCGCATTGATGAAGCCGGTGTGTTCGGCCACGCCCAGCCCCAGCATCGCGACCAGCACCACGCCCAATGGCGCGAAGCCCAGGAACACCCGCACCATGTTGGCCATGAACGCGGTCAGCGACTCGCCCGAGAGCTGGTTGACGATCTGGATCGGCGTGCCGCTGCGCGGATCGATCGCGGCGAAGTCCACGCCCGACAACGCCCACGACAACCCCCACACCGCAAGCATCAACAGCAGAAACAGCATGGCCGGATCCGGCAGCCGGTTGCCGGTGCGTTCGATCGCGTCGAGAAGACGGGCGACGGTGCCGCGCGGTGCACCGGTATCGGACGTAGGCTGGCTCATGCGATGGAATCCCCTGCAAAGCGTGCGATCGCGCATCCTAGCAGCACGTCGCAGCCCCACGGCGTCGGGCCGCCTGCGTCCACCGGCGCCCGTTTCCCGGCGCCCGGCCATCGCACCGGCCGGACGCCTGCATGACGCGGTGCCGTCAGCGCACGATGCTGGCGCGCACGCTGACCCGCTCGAACGCGCGCTCGCCGGCCACGCGCAGGTACCAACGGCCCGCGGCCGGCGCCATCACCTGGATCAGTTCGTTGTTGCCCGGACGGAGCGAGCGCAGGTCGAAGTCGTCCGGCGTCGGAACTGCTGCATGCGACGCGTACAACGACACATCGCCGCTACCGCCCGACGTCAGCACGCGCAGGGAACGCGCGCCTTCGGGCACATCGATGCGGAACAACCGCGACGCGCCCGCCGCGCCCGAGAGACCCTGGACCGGCACGCCATCGGTCAACGGCAGCGCCGGATCGGCGAGTACCGCGACCGATGCGCGGGCACTGTTGTCGCCCTCGTCCGGATCGTGGGTCTGCGAGGTCGCAGCGACGGTCAGCACCAGCGTCCGGCCGATGGCCGAGGCCGGCGCGGTCGCAGACAGCGCGAATGCCGCTTCGCCCGCAACCGCGAGCGCATCGTGATTGCACGACAGTGTCGTCGTGCCGCCACCGACGACCGGCGCCTCGCAGTCCCAACCCGCCGGCGCGGTGACCACGAGGTCCGCGAGTTCGGCATCGATGACCGCACCGAAGCCGGGGAACTGCGCGGGATCAGGGCCGGCGTTGCGCAGCACGGCCGAGAACGCCAGGGGCGCACCCTCGAAGACGTCGGCATTCGCCGCCTCGGCCTCGATGCCGAGGTCGGCCAGCGCCGCCGGCTGCAGCCGCAGCAGCAGCACCGTGGGGTCGTGATCCGACAGCCGGGTCGGCGTGGTCGCATCGTTGCGCGCGACTTCGGGAAAGTCAGCGTTGATGCGCGCATGGCTGATGTCGAGGCCGGCGACCAGCGGCGAATCGACGACCGCCTGGTTCACCAGCACATGGTCGAGCGACTGCGCCTGGTAGTCGAAGACGAAGGAGTAGCGCGCCTCGTCGCTCGCCTCCAGCGTCATGTTCAGCAGCGACGGCGCCACCAGCACCGCCCCATCGCCATCGACCGCGGTCTGCGCATCCGGGGACGGCAGACCCGTCGTCGTGCCCATCGCATCGACGTAGCCGTCGTTGAACTCGAAAGCATTGAAATCGCCGAGCACGACAATGTGCCGACTCGCATCGGCCCGCTGCATGTCGTCGATCAGCGTGGCCAGGAATTCGGCCTGGCGCTGACGCTTGGCACGCACCCGCGCGCCACCGCTGATCCAGCCATTGCTGCCGCCGTCGTCGGCCTCGATGCCGCTGAGTGAGCGCTGATGGACGACGATCGCGGTGAACGGGAACCGGCGACCGTCGGCGAAATGCGCCACCGCATCGAGCACCAGCGGCGGCCGATCGTTGAGCACGCTGGTCGAGCCGTTGGGGTTCGCCAGCACCGCCTCGGCGCCCTGCTGCACGACCGAGCGCACTTCGATCCGCGCGATGCCCGGCGCGACCGCGCCGGCCCGCACCAGGAAGCCAACATCGATGCCACCGACATCGAAGCCCTCCTGCAGATAGGCGACGTAGCCCGGATCGGGCTGGCCCGCGGCCATGGCATCGGCGTTGATGCGCGCGGCCAGCCTCTGCAACACGCCGAGGTTCTCGACCTCGGTCACGCCGACAACATCGGGCGCGTGCAGGAAGGCGCGGATGCCGATCGACGCCTTGGCCAGCCGCCGTTCCAGCGCCGCAGCGGTCAGCGTCGGGCCGCTGTTGCCGTCGTTGACGGTGTCGAAGAAGCGCTGCAGGTTGTAGGTCGCCAGACTCACATGGTCGGGGCCCGGCAGCGCCGCCGGACGCACCTCGCCGGCCCCACTGCAGTCGGTGTCGAGCGCGCCCTCGGGATAGATCGTGTAGCGCCGGAACGTGTAATCGAGCGGGCCGGTCAGCGAGCCGCCGACGATCCGGCAGCCGGCCGCAAGGTCGGCCGACGGCGCACCGATCGTGGCGCTGTTGACGACGATCGTCTCGGGATTGAAGTCCCAGCGCGGGATCGCCGGCGCGCTACTGCCCAAGGGGTCGGGATCGGGCACTTGGATGCCCGGCTCGCGGAACGGGCGCGGGGTCCCGGTCACCACGACCGCGAAGCGACCGTTGCCGGTCGCGCTCGCGGCGCGCTCGTCGATGTTGCCGCCGGTCGGCGCCACGACGGTGAAGCTCGGCGCGGTCACGCGCATGCCCTCCAGCGGCTCGAGCTGGTCGAGACCGCCGTCGGCATGCGGCAGTTCGACGGTCAGCACGACCGGCGCCGGCAGCGCATGGCCGCTGGACAGCGCCACGACCGAGGCATCGGTGATCTCGGTCAGCGGGAGTTGGCGCGGGTCGGCGGCCGGCACGTATTCGATGACCGTGCCCTGCACCAGCACCTTGTTGCCGACCGCGGCATCGGCGGGCGGCACGCTGCCAGTGAACACGAACACGCCTTCCGAGGTCATCGGGTCGCCATCGTCCTCGCCGTCGGGCGTCTGGATGAAGAAGCCGTTGTTCTTGCGGCCGGTGACGATACCGGTCGTGGCGACCGGCTGGTTCTCGACCGGCGAGCGGGCACCCGGCCCTTGGATGTGGTGGATCGGCAGCGTCAACACGTCATCGTTGACGATCAGCCCAGTCCCGCGCGTCTTGGCGACGAGCGCGCCCTCGACATCGGCCAGGTCCACGTGGAAATCCTCGTCGGGCTCGACGCGCTCGTCGCCGACCACATCGACGTGAATCGTCAGCTCGCGCTGGCCGGGCGCGAAGCTGCCTGTCCCGGACTTGGCGATGTAGTCCTGGTCGGCCACGGTCGCGCTGCCATCGGTGGTCGCATACGCGAAGCGCACCCCATCCGGTCCCGCCGGCTGATTGAGGCTGACGGTGAAGAAGAACGGCGTCGTGCCGCTGTCGCCCTCGGCGCCGCGGCTATCGCCGATGCTCAGGTACAGCGCCCCGCCTCCGCCGCAGACATTCGGCACCGAGGCGGCGTTGCGCGGCGCCGGTGCGGCGGCGGAGAAGTCGGCGGCGTTGTCGTCGCTGTCGGTGCAACCGCCGCCGGCACGCACGGCGGCCAGCGCATTGCCCAGCGCCGGGGCCGGCCCGGTGCCCTCGAAGAAATTGGCGCCGCCGAAGCCGACCAGGTCGAGGATCAGCGCCTGCTGCGCCGGGGTGCAGGGCGTGCTGCCGCCGTTGCAGCCCAGCCCGGCTGCGGTGTCGGCCAGCACCACCTTGCCCGCGCTGCCCGACATATTGATCGTGCCGCTCGCATCGGGCGCCGGCAGTGGGTCGCCGTTCGCGCCGCCCGCCAGTGCGACGAGGAAGTAGCCGCCAGCGGGGATGTCGACGCTTGGCAGCACCACGATCTGGTTGGCACCGGCGCCGAAATGGCCGTTGCCGGTCGCACTCGCGTACTGCACCGACTTGCCGGCGAGCGAGGCGGGCTGGTCGCCGGCGTTGAACAGCTCGACGTAGTCGGCCTGGTACGGGGCGCCAGCGTTACCGCCTCCACCGTAGATCTGGCTGACCACTACCTGGGCCTGCGCGCCCGTGGCTGCGCAGGACAGCAACAGCGCCGGCAACAGCCGGCGGACGGTCTCGTTCATGCGTCGGTTCCCCTGGCATCCCCGGGCGAAGGCGCCCCTGGACGGAGTGTGGACGGGGCCGATGTCGTTTGCATGACGCTGTGCGGCAATTGCCGACGACCCGGGTCACGGGCACCGGTCGCCGGGCGCAGGCAGCACCACGTCCTGCGCTACGCTGTGCGGATGACCATCGACCGCAACCAGCGTCCGCTCGAGGACAGCATCCACCGCGACCTGTCCGGGCGCTTGACCTATGGCGGCTACCTGCGCCTGGACCTGCTGCTCGCCGCCCAGCAGCCGCTGTCCGATCCGCCACACCATGACGAGATGCTGTTTGTCGTGCAGCACCAGGTCTCGGAGCTGTGGCTGAAACTGATGATCCACGAGCTGTCGGCGGCCATCGCACACCTGCGCCGCGACGAAGTCTGGCGCTGCCGCAAGGTGCTGGCGCGCTGCAAGCAGGTGCTGCGGCAGCTGACCGAACAATGGTCGGTGCTCGAGACGATGACGCCGGCCGAGTACATGGAGTTCCGCGATGTGCTGGGCCCCTCGTCCGGATTCCAGTCGCTGCAGTACCGCACGGTCGAGTTCCTGCTCGGCAACAAGAACGCCGCGATGCTGGAGGTGTTCGCGCACGACCCCGACGGCCAGGCCGGCTTGCGCGCGGTGCTGGAGCAGCCAGGCCTGTACGACGAGTTCCTGCGCTATCTCGCACGCTGGGGGCATCCGGTCGCAGCGGCGCACGTCGCGCGCGACTGGGCGCAGCCACACGTGTTCGATGCAGACCTGGTGCCGGTGCTGCGCACGATATACGAGGACACCGATCGCTGGTGGCGCGAGTATTCGCTGTGCGAGGACCTGGTCGACCTGGAGAGCCAGTTCCAGTCGTGGCGCTTCCGCCACATGCGCACGGTGATGCGGATCATCGGCTTCAAGCGCGGCACCGGCGGCTCGAGCGGCGTGGGCTTCCTGCGCCAGGCGCTGGAGCTGAGCTTCTTCCCCGAGCTGTTCGAGGTCCGCACTCACCTTGGCCAGCCGACGCCGGCGGTGCCCGACTAGGCGCCGGCAGGTCCGATGGCCCTTTCCGGCAATGCGCTGCCGCTGTGGCTCCAGGCCCTGGCCTGGACCGCCTCGATCGCGGTGCTGCTGCGCCAGGTCGGCGCGTTGCGCACGCACATCCGCACGGCCACGCCCGACACGCTGCGCGTGCTGCTGGCCGCGACCCTCGCGCTGGCGGCGATGCGCTGGTTCAACACGGCCGCGCTGCAGGGCGTGATGCTCCACTTCCTGGGCGCAACCATCGCAACCTTGCTGTTCGGCGCCGGTGTCGCCTGTTGGTCGATGGCCGCCGTCAGCCTGACCGGCGTGCTGCTGGGCGCGGCGTGGCAGGGCTGGGCGGCCGACTTCCTGGTCACCGGCGCGCTACCGGTCGCCGTCACCGCCCTGGCCTCACGCGCGGCACGGCGCTGGGCGCCGCGCAACATCGTCGTCTACGTGATGCTCAACGCCTTTGCGGCCGCCGCTCTGGCGATGGCGGCCTCGATGCTTGCCAAGGCCGCCTTGACGGCCTGGCTCGGCGGCCGCACGGTCGATGCCTACCTGACTGCGACGCCGCTGCTGATGTTTGCCGAGGCGTTCTTCTCCGGAACGGTCATGGCCCTGATCGTGGTCTACCGGCCACACTGGTGCGTGAGTTTCGACGACCGCGCCTACCTCTGGCCGCAGGCGCCCATGTAACCGGACCGGCGGCCGCGCACCTCTGCTCGAGGCAGCGCCGGATCGCCCGACGGGCCCGGATCACGGCCACGGTCCACCGCTCTGCCCGCCTCTTGGGCAGCCCACGGCCTGGCACGGCGGCGTGCGCGCGTCATCTGGGGGCGCCCCCAGCACCGCCTTCACATGGCGCACACTAAAGTGCGCTCCCCATTCATCATGAACAGGAATCGCAACGATGGCGATGTTGACCGCGACGATCGCAGGCGGGCTGATGGGCTTCGGCCTGATCAACTTCATGGCCCACAAGGCCAAGAGCGCGAACCACCCATGGGACGTGCGCGAGTTCACGGCCGAAGGCGACGTACTGGGCCGGGTCGACGCCTGGGCCGCGGCCAACGGCTACAAGCTGCGCAGCGACGACGGCCGCCGCCGCGTCTACCAGAAGGGCATCAACGTCCTGACCGCGCCGATGCGCCTGGACGTCGAGCGCGACGGCAACCGTTACACCACCCGCAGCTACGTGCACGTCGACGGCCTGCTGCTCAAGGGCGACCTCGCGCTGTCCTACCCGGGCGTGATGGCCAAGCTGCCGCGCGCCAATGCCCTCAAGGTGCAGAACCAGCTTTTGGCCGATCTGGGCCAGCCGCCGCTGGGCTGACCCACCTGTCGCCTCCGCCTACATCGTCGATGCCGGTGGGGGCGATATCGGCGCGCACGGTCAGCGCGCCATGCGATCGAGCCAGGCGCACAAGCCCTGCGCGTTGAGGGCGATGTCGCCGCCGAGCACCTCGCGCACGCGTGCCGGTGCGTCGGCGATGCCGTGGGCCACGGCCCGCTCGGTATAGAGCCGGACCAGGCCGTCGACGATCACATCCTGGCGGTCGTCGCGCCCATCGGCCGCCTGCGCGATGGCGACCATCGCGTCGATCACCGTATGCAGGTCGCTGGCGAGCCGCACGCACTCGGTCACCTCGCCGTAGTGCGCGATCCGGATCGAAACCGGCGCGCGCGCCAGCAGCCGATCGATGGAGGCATGCATCTGCTGCGGATCGAACTGCACCGGCGAGGTCGTCGGCACGATGAAGGCCCCCGCGTCGGTGTCGAGCTCGCGATAGGAAATGCCGAAGGTGTCGCCGGCGAACCAACTGCGGGTGGCTGCGTCCCAGACGCTGTAGTGGTGGCGCGCGTGGCCGGGCGTGTCGACGCAGACCAGCGCCCTGCCCGCCAGATCGACGACATGGCCGTCGTCGGCGATCACCACGCGCGACTCGGGCACCGGCAGCATGCCGGCATGGTCGCGCGCGAAGTCCGCCTCGCCGTACACCGCCTTCGCACCGGCAATCAGCCGCGTCGGATCGATCATGTGCGGCGCGCCGCGCGGATGCACGACGAGTCGCGCGCTGGGCAGCGCGCGCATCAACGGCCCGGCGCCGCCGGCGTGGTCGAGATGCACGTGCGTGACCATGACCCAGTCGACCGATGCGCGATCGACCCCAGCCGCATCGATCGCGGCGAGCACGCGCGGCGCGCAGGTCGCGGTCCCGCAGTCGATCAGCGCGGCGCGCCCTTCACTGCGCACCAGATAGGCGGCGCATAACGCCGGCCGCACGTAGCCGGTGTCGATGATCGTGATTCCGCCGCTGTCGTCGCGCATCGCATCGCTCCAGGTCGCTGCCGGCAGTCTAGGCCGTGCGTTGGAAGACGCGCATGGGCCTTTGGTCGTAGGCGTGGCCGGGTCTGGCCTCAGTCGCGCGGCCGCAGGATCGCCAAGCGCAGCACGAACGCGGCGCCGAGCACCGCCAGGAACACCCCGTAGCCGACCGCGGTCGCCAGGATCTGCTGCCACATGTGGCCATGCACCGGATCGGCGCTCGTCTGCGCCCAGTAGATCGAGACCATGAAGGCGGCGACCGACACCGCCAGGCTGGCCAGATCGTAGAGCACGCGCCGCACGCCACGCGGACGCCGGGGGTAGACCCAGAACAGCACGCCGAGGATCGCGAACCACGGCAGGAACAACAGCAGTGTCAGGTTGAACTCGACGAGCGGGTTCATGATGCCGCCTTCTCCACCTCCGCCGCAGCGATTGCATCCAGCGCAGCCTGCACGTCGGCCAGCGCAACGCCCTCGCCAAGCGCGGCCGGCGCCTGCGCCGGTGCCAACTCACCGCGACGCAAGCGCGCGATGGTCTGCCCCGCCTCGCGCGGCGCGTCGAAGCCGTGGCTCTGCAGCAGCACCCGATCGCCGTCCACGAGCTTGAAATAGAACCGGCCATCGTCCTCACGGTACTGCTTGAACTGTGGCGGCTCGTTGCGGATCGCGGCGGCCCCGGCGGTGGCCGGCACCGCCACGCGGCCCAGATCGCGCAGCCCGACCGCATCGCGCAGTTGTGCCAGCAGCGGCGTGGCATAGCGCTCGCGCAGCCGGCGCCCGCCATCGCGCAGGATGTCCTCGATATCCGACGGCCGCGCGATCAGCGCCTCGTAGCGCTCCCGCATCGGCGCGATCTCGCGCTCCATCACATCGAGCGCCTGTTGCTTGGCCTCACCCCAGCCGATGCCATCGGCGAAGGCCTGTGCGAAGGCGGCCGTCTGCTCGGGCGTGGCGAACGCCTGGTAGAGCTGGAACAGCGCCGAGCCTTCGGTGTCCTTCGGCTCGCCCGGCGCACGGGAGTCGGTGAGAATCGAGAACACCAACTTCTTGAGCTGCGCAGGCGGCGCGAACAGCGGAATGGTGTTGTCGTAGCTTTTGCTCATCTTGCGGCCATCCAGGCCGGGCAGCGTGGCGACGTCGTCGTCGATCACCGCCTCGGGCAACGTGAACCACTCGCGCCCGTACAGATGGTTGAAGCGCTGCGCGAAATCGCGCGCCATCTCGATGTGCTGGATCTGGTCGCGCCCCACCGGCACGCGGTGGGCGTTGAAGATCAGGATGTCGGCGGCCATCAGCACTGGATAAAGATAGAGCCCGGCGGTCACCGATGCGTCCTCATCCAGCGCCTGGGCCCGATTCCGGTCCACGGCAGCCTTGTAGGCATGTGCCCGGTTGAGCAAGCCCTTGCCTGCCACGCAGGTCAGCAACCACATCAGTTCGGTGGTTTCGGGCACGTCGCTCTGGCGGTAGAACCAGACCTTCGCCGGGTCCAGACCGGCGGCCAGCCACGTCGCCGAGACTTCCAGCGTCGAGCGCTGTACCCGGGCCGGGTCCTGCGTGTTGACCAGGCTGTGGAGGTCGGCGAGGAAATAGAAACTCTCGGTGCCCGGCGCCTTGCTGGCGGCGACCGCGGGGCGCACGGCGCCGACGTAGTTGCCGACATGCGGCGTGCCAGAGGGCTTGATGCCAGTGAGGACGCGCAGGGGACGTTGTGACATGACAGCAGCGACAGACCAGGGAGTCCCAGTCTACCTGTTCGACTACGGTCGATCGCGGCGTGCGCCGGGCGGCGAGCGTGGTTGCGGAGACTGCACCAGTCATCGAGCTCCGAGGGTCATACGAAGACGGGCCGGTCGCCCGGCCCGCCTCGTACGGCATCGGATGCCGGCCAAGCGCGTCAGTCGAGGGTCTTCTCGAACTCGCGCACTTCCTTTTCGGCGCGGTCGCGTTCCCAGCCGTACTTCTCCTGCAGCTTGCCGGCCAGGTACTTGCTGTCTCCGGCCGCCACGTCGAACACGTCGTCGGTCAGGTCACCCCACTTGGCCTGGGCCTTGCCCTTGAGCTGCGTCCACTTGCCGGAAATGATGTCTTTGTTCATGGTCTTTCTTCCTTCTGGGAATCGGAGGCCTGCCGCCGGTGCGGTGCGATGCGCCATCGCAGCGGGCTGTCGTGATCCTCTCGTAGCGCGCATCAACTGCCGGTCAAGAGACCATGATGCCGGCCTTCACATCGCTGCTGCGCACTCGGGCTGCACTGACGATCAGGCGTGGCACCACCGCGCGACGGTCCCAGCCGCACAAGAAAAAGCCGGCTTTCGCCGGCTTTTTCGGGGTCAACGCGAAGCAGCGCGATCAGGGACGGCGCGTGGTGGCGCCCGTGTCGTTCGCACCGTCTTCCATCTTCTCGCCCACCTTCTGGACATCCTGGCCGGCGCCGCGGACAGTGTTGCAGGCACTCAACGTGCCGGCGGTGAACAGAGCGAGCAGCAGAAGGGCAGTCAAACGCTTCATCGGGATTCTCCAGGGATTCTTGGCGGGCGATTGCGTGACGCCGCAACCGTTGGGCGGACTATAGGAGCCCGCGGTGTGAATGCCGCGTGCACCTGGCCGCGAGCCGCATCTCCCCATTCATCGTCTCGATGCGTCGGGGGGACCTGCGCCCTCAGTCCCGCATCAGGGTCGACTTGCCGAACAGGCTTTCGACCAGGTCCACTGCCAGTTCGGCGGTCGCATTGCCATGATCGAGCGCGGTGTTGACCTCCACCACATCCAGCGATCCCAGCCGCCCGGTATCGGCGATCATCTCCATCACCAACTGCGCCTCGCGATAGTTGATGCCGCCCGGGACCGGGGTGCCGGTGCCAGGCGCGATGGTCGGGTCGAGCACGTCGACGTCGAAGCTCACATGCAGATGGGTGTCGGCGTCGACGCCCTCGAGCGCCTGCTCGACCACGCGCCGCATGCCGACCTCGTCGATGTAGCGCATGTCGTAGATGTCCAGGCCATGCGCCTTGACCAGGCGCTTCTCATCCGGATCGACCGAGCGGATACCGATCTGGCGGAACTGGTCGACGCGTGTGGCCGGCGTCTCGCCGCCCAGCCCAGTCAATACATCGGGCCCGATGCCGCACAGGCAGGCCACCGGCATCCCGTGCACATTGCCCGACGGGGTGATCTGCGAGGTGTTGAAATCGGTGTGCGCATCGAGCCACAGCACGCGCAGCGTCTTGCCGACAGCCTGACAATGGCGCGCGACCGCCGCGATCGAACCGATCGCCAGACAGTGGTCGCCGCCGAGCATGATCGGCATGCGCCCGCGCGCGAGTTCCGCCGACGAGGCCTCGAGCACCGCCCGGTTCCAGGCGACCACCTCATCCAGATGCCGGTAGCCGCCCTGCGGGCCCTGCCACGGATTCCGGGGCCCCTTGAGGTCGCCCAGGTCGACGACATCGATCCCCCGTGCGAGCAAGGCCTCGGCCAGACCGGCCACGCGCAGGCCTTCTGGCCCCATCGAGGCGCCGCGACGTCCTGCGCCCACATCCGTGGGCACACCGAAGATCGAGACCGGCGGGTACGCGTGCTGCATGGCTTCTCCTGGGCAACTGACGGACGCAGGCCGCGGCGGGCGAGGCCGCGCGGACGACGGATCGACACCGTGCGGCCATGGGGAGGCGCCTGGGCGGCGCGGGTCGCGGAAACGGCGTCTGGATGGTGCCGGTCGCCAGGTCCGAAACCCGGGCAACCGACTGAACTGGTTTAAAGCTTCGAGCAAAACAGGAAGCGTTCCCGAACGTTCCACAGGCACGCGACCAGCAACACGTGCAGTCTAGCAGCCGGGCCTGCCATGCTCCGAACCTGCCCCACCCGATCAGAAGGACAGATCATGCACAAACGCGCGGGACTGGCCCTCCTGTTTGCCGCAGCGGCAACGGTACAAGCGCATCCGGGTGGCCTCAACGCAGAGGGCTGCCACAACAACCGGAAGACCGGCGACTATCACTGCCACAGGTCGCCATCGGCGCCGGCACCGGCACCACAGCGGCTCGCTCCGTCAACCGTCGAGCCTGCCACCGGATGGTCGTATCGCAACTGCACCGAGGCCCGGCAAGCACGCGCAGCACCGGTCAGGCGCGGAGAGCCAGGCTATGGCCCGCACTTGGACCGGGATGGGGACGGCGTCGGTTGCGAGTAGCCAATACGGCCGTCCACACCCTGTTCTGCCGCGCCACCGACCTACGCTGTGCGCGCCTTTCAGCAACGCCGAGTGCGCGAAGAGCAGTTGAGAACTGACGGGGAGCACCGCGCCAGCGTCGCGCGGGTCGCAGCCCATGCGACCACGGCCGGGATGATGCCCGGCATGCCTTACAGATCAGCCGCCAAAGCCGCCCTCCTGCGCTCTCGCGAGCCGCACGTGATCCCACCTGCTGGCCTGGCCAACATGCCGTCGCTCGGCGATTCATTCCTCAACGACCGCGGCTGGCGGAATCCGCTGCGCGGCGAGCACGTCGATCGGTCTCGGTGGGAGGCCTACAGGATCGGGCCGGAGTCGTCGCGCGTGCTATCGAGCGTGCGACTGCTGGAGGACGGCATGTTCGAGGTCACCAGCGGCGAGGGGTTCGCCCGCGTCTCGGATCCGCAAGCCGCATTCGAGTTGGCCGCAGGCTGGGCGATCGCAAAGCTGCCAGATTGACGCGGACGCGCTACGCAAGAGCGCTCGGAAATGCCACCCAAGCGCCTGCGACCAGCACCAATACGACGCCGGCGCCAGCTGCCAGAACCACGCTGCAGCCCATGGCACGACCGAGCTTCGCTTGCCGGCCGGACCTGGTGGTGGGGATGCCAGTCATTCGCGCGAAGTCGCGCTTGGCCTTCGTCACACCCAAGACCTTGTTCCACGAGACGACACTTTTCTTGCGTCTAGCCATTGCGCTTCCCTCCGCATTCGGTCTTTCCTGACTGTGCGCGTTCGGTGTGACTTTTCCCCAATCAGCGCGCGGCGCAGCGATACGCGGCCCGAAGCGCCACGTCGACACCGGTACCGACTTCTGCCTCCTGCAGCTTGCGCGGCGCGTGTGCTGCGTACACCACGAAGCCCTCGATCACCTCGCGGTGCGATGCACCGACCGGGAAGCAGTACGGGTTGCCTGGCGCGACGAACGTGTTGTCGATCACCGCCTGCACGTAGGCAAAGCAGTAGGCGCCGCGCGCTGCCTCGGCGGCAGGTGGCTCGTCGCCAGGGATCCATGGCTGCAGGGCATCCCGGCACCAGGTCGCGAGTTCGCCGACTGTGCGCGGCGGCTGATCGACGCCGGAGGCCGACACCGCCGGCGCCAGTAGCGCGATCACAACCGCGGCCACGCCGGCCGCGATGCCTCCCTGCTTCATCGTCATCCCCTGGACGGCGTCGGTCCGATTCTATCCAGGCCGAGGCCTGGGCGTTCGTGCTCCCCCGCCGCTTGGGATGACCTGGAATCGGAAGATGGTGCCGGCACCCGGGTTCGAACTGGGGACCTACCGCTTACAAGGCGGTTGCTCTACCAACTGAGCTATGCCGGCATGGGGCGGCGAGGCCGCGCGGGGATTCTAACCTGCATCCTGGGTGGTGGCGCAGTGGCCGGGTTCGGCCCGGGGCGCGCCGGTGCGCGTGCGCAGCGCGGCATCGGCCGTCACCGCATCGACCAGCGCGTCGAGCCAGGGCTGCACCTGGCCGCCGATCGGCTCGGCCTGCGCGGCGAAACCGGCGGCACGCAGGGCCTCGACGCGTGCCCGCGCGGGCGCTTCGCTGTCGAAACGCCCCAGCGCGATGCCGTGCGCGTCGTCGCCGTCGGCGATCACGTACTGGTCCTCGATGCCGGCCGCGCGCAGCCGTGCTGCGACCGCGTCGGCCGCGGCGCGATCACGCTGCGGCGGCAGCCAGACGCGCCAACCGCGCGGCGCGACGGCAACCTCGCGCGCGAAGACGCGCACGCCATCGCCGGCCAGACGTCGGCGCGCGGCCTCGCGTGCGGCGGCGTCGGCAAACGGGCCAAGTGCGACGCAGCGCAGCGCTGCCGCCGCGTCGCCATCGCTGTCGCCATCGAGCACCGCGACCTCCTCACCCTCGAATGCCTCGGCCAGCGGCACCGGCCCTGGCGACGCCGCCTGCGGCGCGAGCAAGGTCAGGGTGGGCGCGGTCTCCGTAGGGAGAGGCGCCGATTCGGCCGGCGTGTCGCGCAATGCCCACCAAGCGGCGACACCGAGATTGAGGATCACCAGCAGCAGGACGATCGCGCGCAGCAGCATGAGGGTCTCCTAGGCATCGGTCCTGCTCGGCCGCGCGCGGTACCAGCGCGCCAGACCGGCCAGGACCAGATCGGGCCGCATCTGCGCCCGCGGCAGGTGCGGCTGCAGGTCCGCCGCGCCGCCGCCGTGCAGCAGCAGGTCGGGCGTGACGCCGATACGCATCTCGGCCTGCACGAGGCTGCGCTCGACCAGCGCCACGGCGGCGCCTTCGCAGCCCGAGGCCAGCGCATCATCGGTATCGCTCGCGAACTCGAGATAGCGTCCGCCCGTCGCGGGCAGTTGCGCGACCCGACGCTGCAGGGCTTCGCGCATCAGCGTCGGCGACGGCGCGATGCGCCCCCCCAGGTGCCGGCCGTCGGCGTCGAGCAGATCGATCGTCAGTGCGGTGCCGACCCCGACCACGACGACGGGCGATGCGGCCTGCGCGCGCGCCGCCAGCAGAGCGAGGAAGCGGTCCACGCCCAGCCGCGTCGGGTCGGCATAGGCGATCGTGACGCCATCGAGCGCCGGCAACGTGCGCGCCAGCTCGACCTGGGCGCCGCGTGCGGCCAGCGCGTCGAGCAGCACCGCCCGCAGCGCTGGTGAGGCGACGCTGGCCACCACCGCGGTCTCGATCCTCGGCGGCAGGCGTTCGATCCATGCCGGATCCAGCCCGCCGACCGCATGTGCCGTCCCAGCCACGGGCCCGATGCCCACGCCGTCGAGCGGGGCGTACTTGAGTCGGGTATTGCCCAGGTCGAACAGCCAGACCGTCATGTCGCGTTCCCGTTGCGCACGCTGACTTCGCCTGCGTGGAAGGTCCTGACGCCGTCGTCGAAGCGGACGCGCAGCGCGCCGTCGTCGGCGATGCCGTCGGCCGCGCCCTCGAGCACGCCGGTCCCGGTCTGCACCCGCACCGCGCGACCGGCCAGCGCGTCGACCGCTGCGAATGCGGGCAGGAACGCCGCCAGGCCGTCGCGATCGAAGCGCGCCAGCGCCGGGATCCAGGCGCCGATCACCGCGGCGGCCACCGCATCGCGGGACGGCAGTGCGGGCGCCAGTGTCGCCAGGTCGATCCAGGGCTGGTCGATGCGAGCAGCGTCGGCGGCAGGCATCCGCACATTGATGCCGATGCCCAGCACCGCGCGCACCGGCCCGGCATGCTCGCCGCCGCCTTCGACCAGCACGCCGCCGAGTTTGCGCAGTCCGGCGCTGTCAGACACCACAAGATCATTGGGCCACTTGAGCCGCACGTCGCCGAAGCCGAGCCCGTGCAGGGCCTCCACCGCGGCGATGCCGGCCACCAGGCTCAGCCCCCCCAAGCGCGCGAGCCCGCCCTCGAAGCCCCGCTGGAGCGACAGGTAGATGTGCGCGGCCAGCGGCGAGCACCAGCTCCGGCCCCGGCGCCCGCGCCCGCCGGTCTGGCGTTCGGCCAGCAACGCCTCGGCGGCCGCGCCCGGCATGGGCCGGCGCAGCAGTTCGGCGTTGGTCGAATCCAGGGTCCAGGCCACATCGAGCCGATCCAGGCCCGCGCGCGCCTCGGCCGGCAATGCCGCAACGATCGCGTCGCGGTCGAGCAGCGACACCGGCTGGGCAAGCGCGTAGCCCTGCCCGCGCCGGGCCTCGATCGGCACACCGGCCTCGCGCAGCAGGCCGATCCGCTTCCAGACCGCCGCGCGTGTCTGCCCGGACTCGCACGCCAGCACATCGCCCGACACGGGGCCGGCGATCAGCCGTTCCAACAAGGCACGCTCGGCATTCAGCGTGGGCATGCGGCGGTCGCAGGGAGATGGGGGACGGAGGCGGCCATGCGGGCGATTATCGGCGAGCGCGTGGCCGCTGTCGTGCGCTGCTGCGACGCAACGTCGCGGGCGCGCAACCTGCGCTATAGTCGCGGGATGTCCGCGTCCGCCTGACTGTCCGGGGTCTTCGATGTCGATACGAGCGATGTTCTGCGCGCTGCTGTTCGCTGCCTGCCTGCCGGCGGCGGCTCGCGAAGCGCGCGTCCCCGGGCCCTCGGACACCCCGCCCTGCGCCGCGGCAGCGCCCGCGTCGGCCCCCGAAACGGCCGGCAGCGATGCCGTCCGGCGCCCGCCGGCCAGCGCCTCGAAGGCCCGGCCGGCGACCTCCGGCGGCATCGAGAGCGACGGCCCGCTGCGCGGCCCGCGCTGGCACAGCTTCCTGCCCGGCATGTTCCGCTGAGGCGACGGCCCCGGTCGTGCGTTCGCTGATCCGGCGCCTGTTCGATGGCGCCCCGCCCCCCGTCCCCGATGCGGACTGGGCGGCCATCCGCCGCCAATTGCCTTGGGTCCACGCACTCGACGACGCGCGCGCGGCGCGGCTGCGCACGCTCGCAGCGCGCTTTGTGCACCGCAAGACCATCACCCCGGTCGCCGGCCTGGCGCTGGACGCGCGCGAGCGGCTGCTGCTCGCGGCGCTGTGCTGCCTGCCGCTGCTCGAGTTCGGTGACGAGGGCCTGCATGGTTGGTCGCAGTTGATCGTGTATCCGGACGCATTCAGGGTGAACCGCAGCCACGTCGACGCCGCCGGCGTGATGCACGAGTGGGACGACGAATTGATCGGCGAAGCCTGGGAGAGCGGGCCGCTGGTGCTGTCGTGGGCCGACATCCAGAGCGACATCGCCGAGCCCGATGGCGGCTTCTGCGTGGCCGTGCACGAGATGGCGCACAAGCTCGATGCGCTCGATGGCGTGCTCGACGGCACTCCGCCGCTGCCGCGTCCGTGGCAGCGCGCCTGGGCGCAGGACTTCCAGCGCGCGTTCGATGGCTTCGTCGCGCGCGTCGACGCCGGGCACGACACCGCGCTCGACCCGTACGCGGCCGAAGCGCCCGAGGAATTCTTCGCGGTCTGCAGCGAATACCACTTCAGCGCGCCGGCGTTGCTGCGCGACGCGCTGCCCCAGGTTGCCGCGCACCTCGCGCGCTTCTACGGCCCGTCGCCGTTGGCGTAGGCCAGCGCGGCGCCGTCGCGACAGGCGGCCGCCGATGCCGGTCAGAAGCCCGGCGGCAGGCGCACCGAGAAGCAGGCTCCGCCCAGTTCCTCCGAGCGCCCGACGTGCAGTTCGCCGCGGTAGCTGTGCACGATGTCCTGCACGATCGACAGACCGATGCCGTGTCCCTGCACACGCTCGTCGCCGCGCACGCCGCGCTGGAGCACCGTCGCCACGCGATCGGGCGGAATGCCGGGACCGTCGTCCTCGACCACCAGCACCAGTCCCGGCCGACGGTTGGGCGCGGTGTCGCCCGAGCGCACCGTCAGCAGCACCCGGGAGCGCGCCCACTTGAAGGCGTTTTCGAGCAGATTGCCGAGCAGCTCCTGCAGGTCGCCCGGCTCGCCATGGAAGCGCGCCGCCGCATCGATCTCGAACTCGCAGACCGCGCCCTTGGCGGCGTAGATCTTCTCCAGCCCGCGGACGATCTGCTCGGCGTGCGGTTCGATTTCGATCGCGGCCGAGAACAGTTGGTGGCCGCTGGAGGCCGCGCGTGCGAGCTGGTAGGTCACCAGGTCGGTCATGCGCTGCAGCTGGGTCTCGACCTCCTCGCGCAACTCGGCCTCGCCGGTGCCGGCGTCGAGCCGCGAGCGCAGCACTGCCAGCGGCGTCTTGAGGCTGTGCGCCAGGTCGGACATCGTGTTGCGCTGACGCGCGAGGTGCTCGCGCTCGCTTTCGATCAGCGCGTTGATGCTCTCGGTCAACGGCAGCAGCTCGCGTGGATGCTGCATGCCCATGCGGTCGGCCTGTCCGCGTTGCACGCGTACCAGTTCGTGCTCGACCCGCCGCAACGGCCACAGGCTCCAGCGCACGATCAGCGCCTGCAGCAACAGCAGGATCATGCCCGCGATGCCGAGGTTGACCCACAGCGCGGCGCGGAACACCCGCACCTGGCGCGGCACGATGCCGGCATCCTCCATCACATAGATGGTGTAGGCGAACTCGTCATCGGTACGCGTCTCTTCCGGTGACCACAGCAGGCCCAGGCCGTAGCGGTAGACCTCGCCCGGCGAGCCGTCACTGCGCACGATCGGCAGCGGGCCTTCGAACTTCTCCTCGCGTGCACCGAGCATCGTCGCCTCGGGCAACTGCGGGCCTGATGCCGAACGCGAGGCCCAGGTGCCGCTGGGCAGCACCACCTCGGCGTACAGGCCACTGCCCGGGCGCAGGAAGCGGTCGTCGGGTGGCGATTCGGACGGCAGGTAGATCTCGCCGCCGCGCAGGAACTCGATGTCGCCCGCGTAGGCGTAGACGTAGTTGCGCAGGCGCTCGCGCTGGCCTTCGCTGGCGACGTCGATGAACGCCCGGTCGAGCGCATACCCGGCCAGCGCCAGGAACGCGAGCAGACCAATACTCGCCGCCAGCAGCTGGCGGGCCTGCAACGAGCGCGGGCGCCAGCGCGAAGGGCGCCGCGCCTTGCTCTTGGGGCGTCGGGACTCAGCAGGCATGACGGATCACAGGCGTGGACGGCAGCCCGGACGCGTGGCGGCAACGGGCCGGAGGGCGCGATCGCCGGCCGAGCGTTTCACCCCTCGCCGTTGCGCGGGATCGCGAACCGGTAGCCACGGCCGCGCACGGTCTCGATCGGCTTGAGCGCGCCGTCGGGGTCGAGCTTCTTGCGCAGACGGCCGATGAACACCTCGAGCACGTTGGAATCGCGATCGAAATCCTGCTGGTAGATGTGCTCGGTCAGATCGGCCTTCGACACCAGTTCGCCGGCATGCATCATCAGATACTCGAGCACCTTGTACTCGTAGCTGGTCAGATCGACGTTCTTGCCGTCGACACTGACCGTCTGCGCGGCCAGGTCCAGCGTCACCGTGCCGCACTCAAGCGTGGGCTTGCTCCAGCCCGCCGCGCGGCGGACCAGCGCATTGATGCGGGCGAGCAGTTCCTCGACGTGGAACGGCTTGACCAGGTAGTCGTCGGCGCCCTGCTTGAGGCCATCGACCTTGTCCTGCCAGCTCGAGCGCGCAGTGAGGATCAGCACCGGAAACTGCTTGCCCTCCTCGCGCAGCGCCTTGATGAGCTCCATGCCCGACATCTTCGGCAGCCCCAGGTCGATGATGCCCACGTCGAACGGCACTTCGCGGCCCATGTACAGGCCCTCTTCGCCATCCTGGGCGGCATCGACGGCGAAGCCTTCGCGCTTCAGCCGGGCGGCAAGGGTCTCACGCAGGGGAGCTTCGTCTTCGACGAGCAGGATTCGCATGGGGTCAACTCCGGTCGAACGGCCGGACCGGCCGTGAATTGGGGGCGAGAATGCAGGATCAATCGTCGTCGCCGCGTGCACGGGCGGCCCGTCCGCGCTGCTGCGGATCGTCGACGTACACCCGGACCCGGCCGCTATCGTCCATCACCTTGACGCGATTGACGTCGCGGCCGTCGGCATGCATCCGCTCCACGCTGAGCACCCGGCCCCGCGTCGTGCGTTCGATCCGGCGGACCGAATCGGACATGGAATCCTGGGCGCCCCGCGGGCCCACGTTCTGTCGTCCCCACGAGGCCCGCATATCGGGCCCGCTGCGGACGTCCCCCATCTGCGGGCCCTCTTGCGCCCGCACCGTCACCGCCGCGCCCGAGGCGCAGAACGCCACGGCGAGCAGGATCAGGGAAGTGGGGCTGGACGACAGGGCAGGCACGGCCGCTCCTTGAGCGTGGGTCGGCTGACGAATGCATGGCATGGTCGGGCGAAGGCGGTGAATCCGTCCTTAACTTTTCGTTGACAAGGCTGTCTGCGTTCAGTTTCGAAGGGGGTCCCGATCATGTCCGGATTCGCCACTCCATGCAACGGCGTTGGCTGCCACGGTCGGCGTCGTCACGCCGGCACCGCAGTTGCCTCCAGCGCCTTTTCGACCAGCGCCCAGTCGGCGCCCGGCCGGTGCGCGCCTTCGCTGAGGATCTGCCGGAAGCGCCGCCCGCCGGGCTGCCCGTGGAACAGCCCCAGCACGTGACGCACCACGTGCTTGAGGGCCACACCCTCGGCCAGCCGCGCCTCGATCCAGGGACGCAACGCCCGCAGCAGGGCCTTGCGCGGCCGTTCGCTACGCCCCCACAACGCGGCATCGAGCCGGTGCAGCAGATAGGGGTCGTGGTACGCGGCGCGGCCCAGCATCACCCCGTCGACATGCGCCAGCTGGTCGTGCGCCGCCTCCAGGGTCGCGATGCCGCCGTTGACCACCACCGGCAGCGCCGGCCGCTCGCGCTTGAGCCGCCAGGCCCAGTCGTAGCGCAGCGGCGGGATGTCCCGGTTCTCCTTCGGCGACAGCCCTTGCAGCCAGGCGTTGCGCGCGTGCACCACCACCATCGACGCGCCGGCGGCGACCACGCCATCGACGAACGCGGCGAAGGCGGCGTAGTCGTCATCGCCATCGACCCCGAGCCGGCATTTCACGGTGACCGGCACCGGGCTGGCCGCGACCATGGCCGAGACGCAGTCGGCGACCAGCGCCGGCTCGCGCATCAGGCAGGCGCCGAACCGCCCGGCCTGCACCCGGTCCGAGGGGCAGCCGCAATTGAGGTTGATCTCATCGAAGCCATGCTCGGCCGCGATCGCTGACGCCTGCGCCAGCAAGGCCGGGTCGCTGCCGCCCAGTTGCAGCGCCAGCGGCGCCTGCTCGGGCGTGGCTGCGAGCAGCCGCGCGCGATCGCCGTGGATCACCGCGTTGGCATGCACCATCTCGGTGTACAGGCGTGCACCGGGCGCGAGGATGCGGTGGAACTGCCGGCAGTGGACGTCGGTCCAGTCCATCATCGGGGCGACCGAGAGCCGCAGGGCGTCGGGTTCGAAAGCGTACATACGGATTTCCGTCGGGCTGCGACGTGCTGGCCATGTCGCCGGCGCGGGCGTCGCGCGAGGCCCGTCGCGTTGCGCAGGCCGTGCAGGGCCGGCCATTGTGCGCCCCCGCGCCTGATGCCTCAAACGCGGCCGCCCGGATGACCGGGCAGGTCTGTGCGCGCCGGGGCCTGCGACACGGCGGATGCAGTGACGTTGCGATGCTGCAGGGATCGCGCCGCAATGCGCACCGAGGGTCCGTTCGATGGTCTTCGTCTTCCTGTTCACCGCGCTGTTGCTCGTCTGGAGCCTGGGTGCGGTGCTGTCGTGGCGCGACACGCGTCGCACCAGTGACGCGCTGGCCTGGGTCGCCGGCCTGTTGGCGCTGGCAACTGCAGCGGCATTCGGGGCTGGGCTGGTCGGACTTGTGCGCTACGGCGACTGGCAGGCGTTGACGACTGCGCAGGCACTGCATGCGGTGTTCGGCGAGGGCAGCCTGGCGTTACGCCGCTCGGAATGGGGCTGGCTCAACCGGCTGTCAGGCGTCTATCTCGGGCTGGACCTGGGCTGGACGCTGCTGATGCTGTGCGCGGCGCAATTCGCGTCGATCGGCTTTTGGTCGACGCGGGCGCAGCAACAGCGTGCCGCACGTCGGGCGACTCGGTCCAGATAGCCAGTGCGATTCTCCGCGGACAGTTGGATTCGGCGCGCAGCGCCTGTGGATTCATCGGCAGCGCGGATCGGCGCTCTATCGCTGTCCGCCCTCTCCGCGGCGGCAGCCGCGTTGCGTCGCGAACCCGCTCCTGACGCCGATGGTGGGGTGGGCGGCAGCGATCGCGATCGCGTTCAGTCGACGATCGGCGCATCCGCTGGCGGGCGACGCGCCGGGAACGCCGTCGACACCGGCACCACCTGCACTTCGGCCTGCGCGGACCGAAGATCGTTCGCGCCGATCTGCGAGCCCTCCACCAACTGCGTGCCGTGTACGCTCGACTGGCTGACGATGCGCACCAGCTCGCTCGACCCGTCGGGCCAGACCACGCGGAACGTCTCGCCGGCCGGCAAGGTCCGGAACGGCGTCGCACTCTGCGCGCGATACAGCGCGGCGACCTGCGCGGCGCCGAGGCGGCGTTGCTCGGGCGGCGCTTCGATGGTCGTCTCCGCGACATCGGCCAGGCCGGTGTAGTGGTCGCCGATCGCATCGACGACCACGCCGGCCACCGCGACCGAGTAACCGAGGAACACCACGGCCCAGAACCAGAACCGCACCCTGCGCGAAATTGCCCGCTGCTTCATCTCATCACCATCCCGACCTGCCGGTCGCGTCGTAGTTCAGCTGTCATCTGATCGATCTGTTCCGCGTCTTCCGGTGGCGACGCCTGCCGGACGAACGTCGAGAAATCCTGTGTTTCATCCTGAGCGCAGATGCCGCCCTCGGCGCAGTACCGGGTCATCAACGCCCCGTTGCCGCTGCAATCCAGCCCCAGGCCGCAGGCCGCGTTCTGCCAGGCGGTCTCCGCGTTCTGGGAGCCGGCCACGCGCCCAGCCAGCGCCGGGTCCCCAGCCGCCGCCTCGCCCATCGCCGGGGCCAGCGCCGCGTAGGCGTCCGGGTCGGCCGATTCGAGCACGCGCTCCACCAGCCCGCGGCGATAGTCCTCGTCGTCGGCAAGCGGCGCGCCCATCGACAGCAACGCGGCCTCGGCCGGCAGGCTGCCGGCCAGCGCCGCCTCTCTCCGTTGCTCGACCAGTTGCACGAAGCTCGGCGCGTCGTCGGCGACGAAACGGCCGCAGCGGCGCTCGATCCGGGCCCGTGCTTCGCGCAGCGGGCGCGCAGCCGGCAAGGGCAGGCTGGCGAGCAGCAAGGTATCGCGCGCGTAGTCGACCGGCGCCCGCGCATAGCCGGCGCAATACTCATGGATCCGGCTGACCAGCCAGCGTGCTTCGGCGTCCCCGCTCTCGGCCATCGGCTGCAACCGCTGGGCGAGCGCGAACAGGTCCTGCGACCGCTCGAAGGCCTGCCGGGGTGAGACCGGGACCGTCGAGGCTGGGCCGTGGGAGGTGGCATGGCGGGTCGTTCTGCCCAACCGCGCAGTCGCCTTCATCGCGGCCCCGGGGGGCGGCGACGTCACAGATGCATCGCCCACGGGCGCCGCATCGCGGCCCCGGTTCGCGGCGGCCGGCGCGTCGGCACGCGAGAACGCCAGCCCCAGGACCACGGCGGCGACGAGCGCGAGGACAGCGGCGACTCTCAGATGCAAGGCGGGCTTTCCGGCAGGTCCGGGCAGGAGCGGGATCGCCCACGCCGAACCATTCGGCCTGGGCGGCGAAGCCGCCGGCGGGCAAGAACCGGACGGGAAGGCGATTGTAGCCCATCGCGCCGGCCCTCCCGGCCGGGCCGGCGCGCGCAAGTTGTGACCGTTATCACGCCATCACGCGCTTCCCTGCCCCGTCGCGCCCGGCCGACCTCACCGCCACCCGCAATGCGGACGCGGGCGCGGGCGTCACCGCGCAGGACGTGGACGGCAATCGCACCGCCGCGACGCCGTCCGACAGCATCGAGCAGGGGCCGCTGTCGGCACCGGTCGGCGAGCCCGCCCCCCGCCGCCCGACCCGCCGCCGGCCTCCGACCGGCACCGCGGCCTTTACGCGCCGGGACATGGGACCGAAGATGCCGGCCCCACGTCGCGGAAATTCACCATGCCTCACCTCGAACTGAGCCTGCGCTGCAGTGAAGCCGAGCAGCCCCGCTATGCACGCGCGCTCGAAGATGTCGGGGCCCTGGCGGTGACGATGCTCGACGCCGACGCCGACACCTCCAACGAGCAGGCGATCCTGGAGCCGGGTGTCGGCGAGACGCCGTTGTGGAACTCCGTGGTACTGACCGCGCTGTTCGAGGTCGACACCGACGCGTTGGCACTGCTGGCCGCGCTCGAATCCTTCGATGGCGGCCTCGACTGGACCCGGGCGGGCTTTGCCAAGGTCGAGGACCAAGACTGGGAACGGGCCTGGATGGACCAGTATGTGCCGCTGCGCTTTGGCGCGCGCACCTGGATCGTGCCGTGGAACAGCGAGGTGCCCGAGGAGGCCGGCGACGACGCCGCGATCGTCCGCCTCGACCCGGGCCTGGCCTTCGGCTCGGGCACCCATCCCACGACCTCGCTGTGCCTGCAGTGGCTCGACGGGCTGGCCGCCGATGGCGCGCTCGAGGGATGCACCGTGCTCGACTACGGCTGCGGCAGCGGCATCCTCGCGCTGGCCGCGCTCAAGCTCGGCGCCGCGCAGGCGATCGGCGTCGACAACGATCCGCAGGCCCTCCAGGCCTCGGGCGACAACGCCGAGCGCAATGGCGTGGACACGGCACTGACCGTGTTCCTGCCCAGCGACGCGCCGCAGACGAACTATCCGGTGGTGGTCGCCAACATCCTCGCCACTGCGCTCGATGCCCTGGCCGAAACGCTGGCCGAGCGGGTCGCGCCGGGCGGACGGATTGCGCTGTCGGGCATCCTCGACGGCCAGGAGGAAGCGCTGCTGCGCCGCTACCGCCCGTGGTTCGAGCAGTTGGCCGTCGCGCGCGAGGGCGATTGGGTGCGCATCGACGGCGTGCGGCGCTGAGCCCGCATCCGCGCGAGCCCATGCTTCAATAGCCGGATGTTCATCCATTGCCGGCACTGCGGCGACCTGGTCGCCACCGACCGGGCGACCGGCCTGCCACCGGCGCGCTGCCCACGTTGCGGCGGCGCCTTGCAAACGCCCGCACCGCCCGAGCCACCGGTCTCGGTGGCCAATCTGCTCAGACCGCGCCCCGAACCCGCGGCGCCGCCACCGTCGCTCACATCCACCGCGCCTCCATCGGCGCCCCCCGCCGAGCCGATACGCAAGACGCCCGCGCCGCCCCCGGACGCCGTCGCCCGAACCGTCCCGAGTTTCGCCCGGTCGCGTACCGCCGCTGCGCCGCCGCGCGCGCCCCGGTGG
The DNA here is from genome assembly GCF_039674105.1 of Luteimonas sp. TWI596. Classification (NCBI taxonomy): domain Bacteria; kingdom Pseudomonadati; phylum Pseudomonadota; class Gammaproteobacteria; order Lysobacterales; family Lysobacteraceae; genus Luteimonas; species Luteimonas sp. TWI596. The sequence continues at coordinate 140,743 of NZ_JBDJMU010000002.1, read as the reverse complement.
CTATGGGGCGCGGCTGCCGGGCTGACCGCGCTGCTGGTCCTGCAGGGCCTGCTCGCCGAGCGCGCGCGGCTGGCCGCCCATCCGGCCTGGCGCCCCACGCTGGAAACGGTGTGCGGCGCGCTGCGCTGCACGCTGCCGCCCTGGCGCGAGCCCGCGGCGCTGGTCCTGCTCGCACGCGATGTCCGCGCCGCGCCCGAGGACCCGAGCCGGCTACAGGTCACCGCGCGCTTCCGCAACGACGCACGCTGGCCGCAGGCCTGGCCGCGTCTGCGGCTGGTGCTGTCGGACGTCGACGGACAGGCGATCGGCAGCCGCGTATTCACGGCCCGGGAGTACCTGGGCGGCGCGCCGCCTGCGCCGACGCTTGCCCCCGGTGCCAGCGCCCACGTTCGCCTGACGCTCAAAGAGCCTGGGCCCGGCGCGGTGTCGTTCGCGTTCGAACTGCTGTAGACGGACCTGTACCGCTTGTCGGCGCGTTGTCCGGCCGCCGCGCCGCGCGATAGACTGACCCGGCCGCCATGACCGACCGCCGACGCCGCGCCGTCGACGCTTTACTCTTTCGAGAGCCGCCTTGAACGCAGACCGATCCGACAGCAGCATGCGCGAGGCGCCACGCACCCCGCTGCGCGAGCATGTCGCCACGTCGATCCAGCGCTACCTGGGCGATCTCAACGGCAACGACACCGACAACCTCTACGAGGTCGCGCTGCGCGAGCTGGAGATTCCGCTGTTCGCCGAAGTGCTCAACTTCTGCGATGGCAACCAGAGCCGCGCGGCCGCGATGCTGGGCATCCACCGCGCGACGCTGCGCAAGAAGCTGCGCGAGTACGGGCTGACGCAGTAACGCGCTGCCGGGGTGCCCGGCCACGGCCGCTATAATCGCGGGCTCTTTCCGCTCGCAGCCTCCCCATGACCGTCTCCGCTTCGTCCGGCGCGCCCGTGCAGATCCGCCGCGCCCTGCTGTCCGTTTCCGACAAGACCGGCCTGCTCGACCTGGCCCGCGCGCTGGCCGCGCGCGGTGTCGAACTGCTGTCGACCGGCGGCACCGCGAAGGCGTTGCGCGAGGCAGGACTGGCGGTGCGCGACGTCAGCGACGTCACCGGCTTTCCCGAGATCATGGACGGGCGCGTCAAGACGCTGCACCCCAAGGTCCATGGCGGCCTGCTGGGGCGCCGCGGCACCGACGATGCGGTGATGGCCGAGCACGGCATCGAGGCGATCGACCTGCTGGTGCTCAACCTCTATCCGTTCGAGCGCGTGGCCTATGCTGCAGACGCGAAGTTCGACGACATCATCGAGAACATCGACATCGGGGGCCCGGCGATGCTGCGCGCGGCCGCGAAGAACTTCGCGCACGTCGCGGTCGCGACCGACCCGGCGCAGTACGCTGCGCTGATCCAGGAGTTCGACGCCCACGACGGCGCGCTGTCGGCCGCAACCCGGTTCGCGCTGTCGGTCGCCGCGTTCAACCGCGTCGCCCAGTACGATGCGCGCATCAGCGACGTGCTGTCGGCGATCGCCGAGCCTTCCGACGCCGGCGCGGCGCGGCGCGCGCCGTTCGGCGGCCAGAGCAACGGCAACTTCGTCAAGGTCATGGACCTGCGTTACGGCGAGAATCCGCACCAGCAGGCGGCGTTCTACCGTGACCTGTACCCGGTGCCCGGCACGCTGGCGACCTTCACACAGTTGCAGGGCAAGGAGCTGTCGTACAACAACATCGCCGACGCCGACGCGGCGTGGGAATGCGTGCGCCAGTTCGAGGCGCCGGCCTGCGTGATCGTCAAGCACGCCAATCCCTGCGGCGTCGCCGTCGGCGCAGCCTGCGGCGATGCCTACGAACTGGCCTATGCGACCGATCCGACCTCGGCCTTCGGCGGCATCATCGCGTTCAACCGCACGCTCGATGCCGCGACCGCAAAGGTCATTCTCGACCGCCAGTTCGTCGAGGTGCTGATCGCGCCCGACTTTGATCCTGCCGCGCTCGACTACGCGACCAAGAAGGCCAACGTGCGCGTCCTGCGCATCCCGCACGGCGACGGCCGCAACAACGTCGACGTCAAGCGCGTGGGCTCGGGCCTGCTGATGCAGACGGCCGACGTGCGCGAGGTGAGCGCCGATGAGCTGAAGATCGTGACCAAGCGCGCGCCGACGCAGGCGCAGCTCGGCGACCTGCTGTTCGCCTGGCGGGTGGCGAAGTTCGTCAAGTCCAACGCGATCGTCTATGCCAAGGACCACCGCACGATCGGCGTCGGCGCCGGCCAGATGAGCCGCGTGTACTCGGCGCGCATCGCCGGCATCAAGGCCGGCGACGCCGGTCTGGTGGTGCCCGGATCGGTGATGGCCTCCGATGCGTTCTTCCCGTTCCGCGACGGCATCGACGCCGCGGCCGAGGCCGGGATCCAGGCGGTGATCCAGCCCGGCGGCTCGATGCGCGACAACGAGGTGATCGCCGCGGCCGACGAGCACGACATCGCGATGGTGTTTACCGGGGTGCGTCACTTCAGGCATTGATGCCAGCGAAGCTGGCATCCATCCCAAGGTTTGCTGCGCAAACCTCGGGCCCCGGCCAGCGGCGTCCACACCCCCATCCGCGCCGATGCCGCGGATCGCCCCCTGACTCAGGGGGCTGGCGTGTCTTCGCGCCGCAATCACTCCAGCCTGCCGGCAGGCGCGCTATCGTCGGCGCCAGCCCGCTCATGGAGGTTGCGATGGTCCGTGCGTCCTGGTGTCGCGTTGCCACGAAGATGGCTTGGCCGAGCGTGATGGCGGCGCTGGCGTTGTCGGCCTGCGGGCAGGCGCAGCCACCGGCCGCCGCTGCGTTGCCGGCGACAACGGCCGAGGCGGTGGCCACACCTGCACCCAGGGCGGCAAACGCGGACGACACGGCTGTCGAGCCAGGCGCGCCGGTCGGCCTGCCCGGCGGCTGGGTCCGCGACTACCTGGTGACCCAGTACGGCGACCTCGCACAACTCGTGGGCACTTGGCCGGGGTTGCCGTTGGCTGACGAACTGGGCGACGACGCGGCCACACGCGAGGTCTGTGCGCGCGCAGCGATCGGCACCCACGATGCGCCGGCCGAGTTCGTCGCCGTCTGCGGCGTGCCCGACGATGCCGGCCACGCCACCACTGCGCGCATCGACCTCTTCGCGCTGCGCGCCGACGGCGCGCGCGCTGTGGCCGATGCACGCGCGCACCTGGTGGACTTCGGCAGCACCGGCGATGTCGCCGATGTCGATGTACGCCGCCTGGGCCCGCATCTGCATGGGTTCGTCATCGAAGACGGGTTCACCGGCCAGGGGCTGACCATCGGCAACACCAGCCTCGTTCTGCCCGACGGCGACAGCTTCACGGTGGCCGCAAGTCTGCGCAGCAGCCTCGACAACCTCGGCGCGATGGCCGGATGCGCGGAGCGCGACGACTGCCGACCCGATACCGGCTACGACCTCACCTTCGAACTCGACGTCGACGCGCGCGACGCCGGCGTCGTCGCCTGGCCCTTGCGCGTGCGCGAATACGGCGAGGCCTGCGGCCGCCGCATCGACCGGACTTACACCGTGCCCTTCGATGCCGCGACGAACGCATGGCGCGTCCCGCCGGTGCTGCAACGCGACGGCTGCGCTTGACGCGATCGCGCGGTCAGCCGTCGTCGCGCACCGGTGCGACGGTCTTGCGGGCCGTCCAGATGCTGCGGTCGATGGTGTCGCCCAGTTCGGGAAAATCCGCCGCGTCCAGCCGCGGCGAGGCGTCGCCGGCGCGGAGCTTGCGGTCGTAGTCGCGCGTGAGCTTGATCGCCACGCCCGACAGCAGCACCACCGCCACCAGATTCACCGTCGCCATCAGCCCCATTGCCGCGTCCGCGGTGTCCCAGACGATGTCGAGCTTCGCGAAGGCGCCCCAGGCCACCATCGCCAGGCAACCGATGCGCAGCGCGAACAGGCCGGCGCGCCCCCCACGCAGGAACAGGACCGCGCTTTCGGCATAAGCGTAGTTGCCCAAGATCGAAGTAATGGCGAACAGCGACAATGCGACCGCGATGAACGTCGGCCCCCAACTGCCGAAATGCACCGCCATCGCCTGCTGGGTCAGCACCGCACCGTCCCCGCCGACCGGCAGGACACCCGACAGCAGGATCATCAACGCGGTGGCGGTGCAGATCAACAGCGTGTCGATGAAGACGCCGAACGCCTGGATCAGGCCCTGGCTGGCGGGGTGATGCGGCACGGGCGTGGCGGACGCGGCGACATTGGGTGCGCTGCCCATGCCGGCCTCGTTGGAGAACAGTCCGCGCTTGACGCCGTTGAGCAACGCCACCGACAGGCCGCCGAGCATGCCGCCGGCCGCCTGATCGAGGCCGAACGCGCTGCGCACGATCGTTGCCAGCATCGCGGGCACCTCGCCCAGGTGCGTAAGCACCACCCAACCGGCCAGCAGCAGATAGCCGCACGCCATCGCCGGCACCACCAGCTCGGCCATGCGCGCCACGCGCCGCAGGCCGCCGAAGATCACGGGCGCGGCCAGCACCACCAGCACGCCCGCGACCCACGCCGCATCCACGCCCCAGGCTTCCGACACCGCCTCGGAGATCGAGTTCGCCTGCACGGCGCTGAACACCAAGCCGAACGCCAACACCAGACAGACCGAGAAGATCGCGCCCAGCCATGGCGCACGCAGGCCCTGCGCCATGTAGAAGGCCGGCCCACCGCGGTAGTGGCCGGCCGCATCGCGGCGCTTGTACAACTGCGCCAGCGCGCTCTCGGTGTAGGCGGTCGCCATGCCGAAGAAGGCGACCAGCCACATCCAGAAGATTGCGCCCGGCCCGCCGATGCCAAGCGCGAGCGCCACGCCGACCAGGTTGCCGGTTCCCACGCGCGACGCGAGCGAGGTGCACAACGATTGCAGCGGCGAGATGCCGGCCGGGTCGTCCTCGGTGCCACGGTGCAGGTTGCGCAGCATCTGCGGGAAGCGTCGCAGCTGCACGAAGCCCAGGCGCAGGCTGAACCAGATGCCGACCAACGGCAGCACGCCGACCAGCAGATAGTTCCACAGCACGCCATTAACGGCGGCGACGATCGGCGAGAGACCGCGTTCGACCAGTTGGACCACATCCATCGTCGGTCTGGGCTCCTGTGCGCGAAACCACCGAGCCTAGCATTGACGCCTGACGCCGCCCGTGGCGACGGGTGTCGCAGCCCCGGGCGCGCCGACAGCTCAGGCCGCAGGCCTTAAACTGGTGTTCCTTTGGGATATCCGGTCAGTTGCGCATGAAGAAGGTTCTGGTCATCGGTTCGGGCGGCCGCGAGCACGCGCTGGCCTGGAAGCTCGCGCAGTCGCCGCAGGTCGGCGAGGTGCTGGTCGCGCCGGGCAATGCAGGCACCGCGCGCGAGGCCGGCTGCCGCAACGTCGATGTCGCCGCGACCGATCTCGACGCCCTGCTGGCGCTGGCCCGCGACGAGGGCGTGGCCTTCACCGTCGTCGGGCCCGAGGCGCCGCTGGTCGCCGGGGTCGTCGACCGCCTCCGCGCCGCGGGCCTGCGCATCTTCGGGCCGACCGCCGCCGCCGCGCAGCTCGAGGGCAGCAAGGCCTTCGCCAAGGATTTCCTGGCCCGCCACGGCATCCCGACCGCCGCCTATGCGGTGTTCACCGACGCCGACACCGCGATCGAGTACGTGCGGCAGCATGGCGCGCCGATCGTGGTCAAGGCCGATGGCCTGGCGGCCGGCAAGGGCGTCATCGTCGCCGCCACGCTGGACGAGGCGGAGGCGGCGATCCACGACATGCTCTCGGGCAACGCGTTCGGCAGCGCCGGGGCGCGCGTGGTGATCGAGGAGTTCCTCGACGGCGAGGAAGCGAGCTTCATTTCGATGGTCGACGGCACCACCGCGCTGCCGATGGCGACCAGCCAGGACCACAAGCGCGTGGGCGACGGCGATACCGGCCCCAACACCGGTGGCATGGGTGCCTATTCGCCGGCCCCGGTGGTCACCCCCGAAGTGCACGCGCGGATCATGCGCGAGGTCGTCGAGCCGACGGTGCGCGGCATGGCCGCCGACGGCGCGACGTTCACCGGGTTCCTGTACGCCGGGCTGATGATCGATGCCGCCGGTGCGCCGAAGGTCATCGAGTTCAATGTCCGGTTCGGCGACCCGGAAACGCAGCCGGTGATGATGCGGCTGACCTCGGATTTCGCCGCGCTGATCGAGGCCGCGATCGACGGCGCGCTCGCTGGCGTGCAGGCGCAGTGGGACCCGCGCCCGGCACTGGGCGTGGTGATGGCCGCCGAGCATTATCCCGACACGCCGCGCACGGGCGATGCGATCAACACCTGGGATACACCGCCGCTGCCCGACACCAAGGTTTTTCATGCCGGCACCCGGCTCGACGCACACGGCCAGGCGGTGACCGCAGGCGGGCGCGTGCTGTGCGTCGTGGCGCTCGGTGATTCGGTGGCCGATGCCCAGCACCGCGCCTACGGCGAGATCGCCGGCATCTCCTGGCCGGGCGAGTTCCACCGCAAGGACATCGGCTGGCGGGCGATCGAACGCGAGCGCGGCTAGCGTTGCGCCATGAGGGGGAAAGTCCCACCTGCATAGGAGCTCAAAACATGAAGATTGAATCCATCCGCCTACGGAACTTTAAAGCACTGCGTGACGTCCACCTCAAGGATCTCCCGCCATTCTTGGTGGTAGTCGGCGCGAATGGCTCCGGGAAAACGACTCTGTTTGATGTCTTCGGTTTTCTGCACGACTGTTTGAAGGGCAATGTCCGGCAGGCTCTGGACAAGCGAGGGCGTTTTCGCGAAGTGCTCAGCCGGGGTTGTGATCCGGAGAAGGATGCCATCCTCATCGAACTGCAATACCGAATGGAGATCACCGGCGTCGAGAGGTTGGTGACCTATTCGATCGAGATCGGCGAGCGCAAAGGCATGCCGATCGTGCTTCGAGAACTTCTACGTTACAAGCGCGGACGCTATGGCAGCCCTTATCATTTTCTAAATTTCTCGATGGGTGAAGGTTACGCAATCACCAACGAAGAGGAATTCAGCAAGCCAGACGAGGAACTCGACCGCGAGAACCAGAAGGTTGCAGCGGACACCTTGGCAATCAAGGGACTAGGACAGTTCGAACGATTCAAGGCTGCGAACGCCTTCCGCCAGTTGATCGAGAACTGGCATGTGTCCGATTTCCATATTAACGCCGCACGAGGCCGCAAGGATGCAACGGGTGATTCGGAGCACCTATCAGAGAGCGGGGACAACCTACCCCTGGTAGCGCAGTTTCTGCACGAACACCATCCGAAAGTTTTTCAGCACATTTTGTCCACTATGATTCGAAGGGTGCCGGGCGTGGCCTCCGTAGAACCGAAGCTAATGGACGATGGCTATCTCACACTCCGCTTTCAGGACGGCTCGTTCAAAACGCCATTCCTAGATCGTTATGTGTCCGACGGCACGATCAAAATGTTCGCGTATCTCGTCCTTCTTTACGACCCAAGTCCGCACCCGCTGCTCTGCGTTGAGGAGCCCGAGAATCAACTATACCCACAGCTTATGGGCGAACTCGCTGAAGAATTTCGCATGTACGCTCAACGCGGCGGACAGGTCGTCGTTTCCACTCATTCGCCTGAGTTCCTGAATGCACTAGAACTAGACGAAGTGTGTTGGCTGGTCAAGCGAAACGGCAGAACTGACATCCATCGGGCGCGCGACAACGCGCAAATATCGGCCTATATGGCAGACGGCGATCAGCTTGGGTATTTGTGGAAGCAGGGCTTCTTCGACGGGGTCGATCCCTGATGAGAGAGTTGGTTTTCTTACTGGAGGAGCCTTCTGCACGCGCAATGCTCGAGAGCCTGCTGCCTCGCATCCTCGACGGGGGAATCGCCTACCGACTCATTCCGTTCGAAGGAAAACAGGATCTCGAGAAACACTTATTGCGCAGGATCCGCGGCTACCAGAATCAAAATGCACGTTTTCTAGTACTTAGAGATCAAGACAGCCATCCTGACTGCGTCGTAGTTAAGCAAAGACTACTCGATTTGTGCCAGGCATCTGGCAAAGGAAATGCGAGTCTTGTCAGGATCGCCTGCCGGGAACTGGAAGCATTCTATCTGGCCGATCTCGAGGCAACGGGCATCGCGTTGGGCAAGGCCTCGTTATCGAAGTATCAAACCCAGCGCAAGTTTCGATCTCCAGACACACTGGGCAGCCCTAGCCAGGAGCTTAGACAACTCACTAACTTTCGTTACCAGAAGATTGCCGGCTCTCGGGAGATCGGCAAGTACCTAGCGGTTGATAATGGCCGTTCGCCCAGCTTTCGCAATCTGATCGGCGGCATCAAACGGCTAGAAGCCGAACTCCTCGCATTGCCGCCTTGAAATTGACAAGTCCGTCTGCCAGCAGTGTGCGTGTGCGGTCCTCCATTGATGGAGCACTGACCCGGCTGTGGGCCCATGAGAAGGCCAGCACCGCGCTGCGCGTGTCGATCGCGTTCGGCGGCGCGATGGCGCTGTGCTGGCATGACCAACAGCTGGCCGCGTTGCCGGCGGTGTTCCTGGGCATCATCGCCAGCGCGATGGCCGAGACCGACGACAACTGGCTCGGCCGGCTCAAGGCGGTGGTGCTGTCGCTGCTGTGCTTTGGCGCAGCGGCCGGCGCGGTCACGCTGCTGTTTCCGTACCCGCTGGCCTTCATCGCCTGCCTGGCCGCCACCACGTTCGCGCTGACCCTGCTCGGCGCACTGGGCGAACGCTACGCATCGATCGCCCAGGGCACGGTGGCGCTGATGCTGTATGCGGCGATCGGCATCGACCAGCATGGCGGCGGTCATGCCGATGCGGCCTGGCGCGACGCGGGGCCCCTGCTCGCCGGCGCCGCCTGGTACGGCGCGCTGTCGATCCTGTGGACGATCCTGGTCGCCAACCGCCCGGTCCGCGAGCGCCTGGCCCGGCTGTTCGCCGAACTGGGCCGCTACCTGCAGCTGAAGGCGGCGCTGTTCGAACCGATCCGCGACCGCGACCTGCATGCTCGCCGGCTCGCGCTGTCGGAGCAGAATGCGCGCGTGGTCGCCGCGCTGGAGGCCACCAAGAACGCGATCATCAGCCGCTTCGGCCGTTCCGGTCGCCCGGGCGTGCAATCGGGGCTGTACTTTCGTCTGTACTACATGGCGCAGGAATTCCATGAACGCGCCAGTTCGTCCCACTACCCCTACGAGGCGCTGGCCGAGGCGTTCTTCCATAGCGACGTGCTCTATCGCGGCCAACGGCTGCTCGAGCTCCAGGGCCGCGCCTGCCGCGCACTCGGCGAGGCGATCCGCCTGCGTCGCCCGTTCCAGTATGGCGCCGGCACGCGCCAGGCGATGATCGACCTGCGCCAGTCGCTCGACCATCTGCACGCACGCGGCGACGGCCGGCAGACCCGGCTGCTCGCCTCGCTCGAATCGCTGGTGCGCAACCTGCAGGCGATCGACCGCCGGCTGGCCGAGGACACCCTGTCGGATGCGCCGCTGGAGGGCATGGATACGCGCCTGCGCGATGCCTCGCCGCACACCTTGCGCGAGATGGCCACGCGGCTGGCCCGGCAGCTGAGCCCGACCTCGGTGCTGTTCCGCCACGGCCTGCGCATCGCGATCGCGTTGTGCGCCGGTTACGCAGTCATGCACGCAATCGGCGCGCGCAACGGCTTCTGGATCCTGTTGACCATCGCCTTCGTCTGCAGGCCCAGCTTCGGTGCGACGCGCCGGCGCCTGGCGCAGCGCATCGCCGGCACCTTGATTGGCCTGGCCGCGACCTGGGCGTTGATGCAGTTGTTCGTCGGCGTGGAGGTCCAGTTGCTGCTGGCGCTGCTGGCCGCGGTGGTGTTCTTCGTCAGCCGCACAGACCGCTACGCGCTCGCGACCGCGGCGATCACGGTGATGGCCTTGCTGTGCTTCAATCTGATCGGCGACGGGTTCGTGCTGATCTGGCCGCGCCTGCTCGACACCCTGATCGGCTGCGCGATCGCCGCGGCCGCCTCGTTCCTGATCCTGCCCGACTGGCGGGGACGGCAACTGCACCTGGTCATGGCCGGGGTCGTCGATGCCCATGCGCGCTACCTGGGCCAAGTGCTGGAGCAGTATCGCAGCGGCATGCGCGACGACCTGCCCTACCGGGTCGCCCGGCGCGACATGCACAACGCCGAAGCGGCGTTGTCGGTGGCCTTGTCCAACCGCCTGCGCGAGCCGGGCCGCTACCGGCGCGACCTCGATGCGGCGTTCCGGTTCCTGGCGGTGTCCAACACCGTGCTCGGCTACCTGTCGGGGCTGGGCGCGCACCGCGGCGCGCTCGACGGCGAGGCCGACGATGCGATGTTCACGGCCGGCGCACGCCTGCAGAGCGCACTGGCCAACCTCGCGGCCGCGCTGTCAGCGCGCCGTGCGCCTCCGGCCGACGACGCGGCCACGGAGGCTGCGTTGGCCGAGGCACTCGAGCGCGCCGGCGATGCCACGACCGATCCGCGGCGGCGACTGCTGGGTACCCAATTGGCCTTGCTGCTGCGCCTGTTACCCGACCTGCGCGCGGCCGCGGAGGCCGCAAGCACGCCGGCCACTGCGCCCCAAGCCGTGGCTGACCGCTGAGGCGGCGGCGGGGCGGCCGCCGACCCGATGACGGCCGCCACGGCGCATGCCATCCTCCAGGCCGCTCCCACCAGGCCCACCGCATGATCCCAGGCAACGCCACGCTGACCATGTCCGTGCTGATGACCCCGGACATGGCGAACTTCTCCGGCAACGTGCACGGCGGCACGCTGCTCAAGTATCTCGACGAGGTGGCCTATGCCTGCGCCAGCCGCTATGCCGGACGCTACGTGGTGACGCTGTCGGTCGACCAGGTGACGTTCCGCGAACCGGTCCACGTCGGCGAGCTGGTGACATTCCTCGCCTCGGTCAACTACACCGGCCGCACGTCGATGGAAGTCGGCATCAAGATCATCGCCGAGAACATCCAGGCCCGCTCGGTCCGCCATACCAACAGTTGCTTCTTCACGATGGTCGCGGTCGATCCCGAGGGCCGCCCGGTGCCGGTCCCGGCGCGCGAGCCGGCCAGCGCCGAAGAACGCCGGCGCTTCGAACAGGGCCGGCAGCGACGCCAGATCCGCCAGGAGCTCGAGCAACGCTACCGGGCGGTGCGTGGTACGAGCGATGCGCCCCCCTGAGCGCGTCGGCGCGCTGCACGCCATGACGCGCCCTGCTCGGACCGCAATGCCGACCTGCTAGGCTCCGCGCAGTCCGTCCAGGAGCCGCCATGTCAGGCCAGTCCCAGTTCGCCCTGCTGCGGCAGCGGCGTTTCCTGCCCTACTTCACGGTCCAGGCGCTCGGCGCGTTCAATGACAATGTCTACCGGCAGTCGGTGATCGCGCTGCTGTTCTTCCTCGGCGTGGGCACCGCGGAACGCACGCTCTACACCAACCTCGCCCCGGCGCTGTTCATCCTGCCCTACTTCCTGTTCTCGGCGATCGCCGGTCAGATCGCCGAGAAGCTCGAGAAGCAGACGCTGATCGTGATCACGACCGCGATGGAAATCGCGATCATGTCGCTCGCCGCAGTCGGCTTCCTGCTGCAGAGCATGCCGGTCCTGCTGGTCGCGCTGTTTCTGACCGGCACCCAGTCGACCCTGTTCGGCCCGGTGAAGTACTCGATCCTGCCCTCGGTGCTGCGGCCCGAAGAGCTCACAGGCGGCAACGGCCTGGTCGAGATGGGCACGTCGATCTCGATCCTGGCCGGCATGATCTACGGCGGGCTGGTGTTCAAGCTCGCCGGCAGCTACGGGCCCGAAGCCGCAGCGGCGTCGGTGGTCGCGCTGGCGGTCGCCGGCAACCTGGTCGCGCGTCTGATCCCGAAGGTGGATGCGGGGGCGCCGACGCTGAAGGTCAATTGGAATCCGATCCCCGAATCGCGGGCGGTGATGCGCCTGGCCAGGCGCCAGTTGGCGGTGCGCAACGCGATCCTGGGCGTGTCCTGGTTCTGGTTCGTCGGCACGGTGCTGACCGCGCAGTTGCCGACCTACGCCGAGATCTATCTGGGCGGCGTGGTCAACGACACCGCGCTGTACATCTTCGCCCTTGCGTTGTTCTCGGTCGGCGTCGGCGCCGGCTCGCTGCTGTGCGAAAAGCTGTCCGGGCGCACTGTCGAGATCGGGCTGGTGCCGGTCGGCGCGTTCGGCATCAGCGCGATGCTGCTCGACCTGTACTGCGCCCGGCCCAGCCTGCCGCCGCAGACCGGCCTGACGATCGCGGCCTTCCTCGAAGGGCCCGGCGGCTGGCGCATCGTCGCCGACCTGGTCGGCGTGGGCCTGTTCACTGGCATCTTCGTCGTCCCGCTGTTCGCCCTGATCCAGAGCCGCACGCCGCGTTCGGAACTGTCGCGGGTGATCGCCGGGCTCAACATCCAGAACTCGCTGTTCATCGTCGCCGCGGCAGTGATCGGCGTGCTGGTGCAACGCGAATCGCTGTCGCTGGGCGGCCTGACGCTGCCGCTGCCGGGCCTGACGGTGCCGCAGATGTTCCTGGGCCTGGCGATCGCCAACCTGCTGGTCGCGATCTGGATCTTCACGATCGTGCCCGAGTTCCTGATGCGGCTGGTCAGCATGGTGCTGGTCCGCACGCTCTACCGGCTGCGCGAGCGCGGCGTCGATCCGGCGATTCCGGCCGACGGTCCGGCGCTGATCGTCTGCAACCACGTGAGCTACATGGATGCGCTGATCCTGTCGGCGGCGATCCCGCGGCCGGTGCGGTTCGTGATGGACCACCGCATCTTCGCCATCCCCGGGCTGCGCTGGATCTTCCGGCACGCCAAGGCAATCCCGATCGCCGGCGCCAAGGACGACCCGGCGCTGATGCAGCGCGCGTTCGACGCCATCGATGCCGCCCTGGCGGAAGGCGAGCTGGTCGGCATCTTCCCCGAGGGCCGGCTGACGAGCGATGGCGAGATCGCCGCATTCCGCACAGGCGTGGAGCGCATCCTGGCGCGTGCCCAGGCGCGCGGCCAACAGGTGCCGGTGGTCGCGCTGGCGCTGCGCGGCATGTGGACCAGCATGTGGAGCCGCCACCACGCGCACGCCCGCGGCCGCTTTGCCCGCATGCGCGTGCCGCGGCGTCTGCGCGCCCGCATCGAAGTCGTTGCCGCGCCGCGGATCGAGGCATCGGCCGATCTCACCGCCGCGGCGCTCGAGGCCGAGGTCCGGGCCCTGCGTGGCGATGCCGCCTGAGCGCGTCGCCCTCTGCCTGCCGATGCCCAGCTCAGGTACGCTTGCGTCCGTTCAGGTCCGCCTGCGCTGCAGGCCAGCCGTTTTGTCGGGAGTCGCACGCCAATCCAGCCACGCCCTCGACGTCAGCACCGAGCATGCTGCCGATGACACGACTCCGCCCCGGCGTCTACATCTCCACGACGCCGTTTCCACCTAGGCTGCACGCGCGGTCCCGAATCCGAGCAGTCCGTCACACCATCCCGCCTTTCTCCAGGAGAGCACCACCATGAGCACCATCCCGCCCCCGCCCTCGCCGCCGCCGAATCCGTACGACGCACCCGGCACCCCGCTGCCCGGCACGCCGATCGCCCCGGGCACGGTGCCCAACCACCTGGCCTGGTCGATCATCGCCACCGTGCTCTCGCTGTGCCTGTGCTGCATCGTCGGCACGATCCCGGGCATCATCGCGATCGTGTTCTCGGCCAAGGTCAATACGCTGTTGGGCCAGGGCGATCTGGCGGGCGCGCAGCGCGCGTCCAACACCGCCAAGACCTGGTGCTGGGTGACCACCGGCCTGTGCATCATCGGTCTGCTGTGGACGATCTACTCGCTGACGCTGGGCGGCGGCATGGAGCAGTACCAGATGATCTTCGACCAGATCCAGAGCGACATCTGATGTCCCGTGTGCACGGCCAGCGCCCCCTGGCGCGCGTGCGCGCCGCCACCGTCGCCCTTGCGGGCGGCGGCCTGGCGGTGGCGGCGTCTGGCGTCTGGCTGCTGCGCACCTTCGACCCCAATGCACCGGGCAGCCCCTTCCCGCCGTGCATGTTCTACGCCGCGACCGGGTGGGTCTGTCCTGGCTGCGGCCTGACCCGCTGCCTGCATGCGCTGGTCCATGGCGACCTGCCGCAGGCGTTCTCGATGAATCCGCTGCTGCTGGTCTTGCTCGCGCTCTCGCCGCTCGCACTCGCCTGGCGCATGGGCTGGCGACCCGCCTGGCTGCAGCCGGTCGCCGCGCGGTTGTCGACGGCGACGTTCTGGCTGGTGCTGCTGTCGGTCTACTGGGTCGCGCGCAACCTGCCGTGGCCGCCGTTCACCTGGCTGGCGCCCGGCGGGCTCGGCTAAGGACACTCAACCGGCTTGGGCACCGGTCTGCAGCGCGTGCCACCGCGCGATCAGCCAGCGTGAGATCGACAACGCGGGCGACAGCACCAGATCCGGGTTGGCATCGCGCAACGCCGCGCCGACCGCATCGACATCGAACCAGCGCGCGTCCTCGAGTTCGTCGTTGACACGCGGGATGTCAGGCTCGGCATCGGCGAGGAAACCGAGCATCAGCGACGACGGGAACGGCCAGGGCTGCGAGGCGAGATACCGACAACCGCGCACCCGCACCGCGCTTTCTTCGAACACCTCGCGCGCGACCGTCTGCTCGAGCGTTTCGCCCGGCTCGACGAAGCCGGCAAGCGTGGAATAGCGGCGCGGCGGCCAGGCCGCCTGGCGGCCGAGCAGCAACCGCGTGCCATCGGTCACCGCGACGATGATCGCCGGATCGGTGCGGGGGTAGTGTTCAGTGCCGCATTGCGGGCAACGGCCGAGCCAGCCGGCCCGCGCCCACTGCAGCGCTGCGCCGCAAGCGCCGCAGTGGCGATGCCGCGCACGCCAGTGCAGCACCGCGCGCGCCTGTGCGAAGGCGGTGGAGTCGCGTAACGGCCACGACGCCGCGGCGCTGCGCAGATCCACGACCCCGTGGACAGACAGGCCTTCGGGGGCGTCGCCTGCAGGCAGCGCGAACCAGCCTTGCTCGCCGTGCAGGCCCAGGAACACCGCCGAATCCGGGCGCTCGCCCAGCGCGGTCCCGGTCAGTGCCGGGGGTGCGCCGTCGGCATCGACGGCCGCATCGCCGTGCGCATCGAGCACCAGCACGCGCGCCTGGGGCCATAGCCGCGACAGCGCCGCGCTGTCGGTTCGCAGATGTTCGGCGCGATCGAGCGGCGCCTCGACGAAACGGAAGTCCATGCCGGGATTATGGCCGGCTGCCGTGTCGCGATGGCGACATCGGCCGCACAGCAGTGGACCGGCCGGCGGCGCTGAGGCCAGCCGGCCGACAACCGATCAGACCGTGAAGCTGCTGCCGCAGCCGCAGGTCGACTTCGCGTTCGGGTTGCGGATCGTGAACTGCGCCCCGTGCAGGCTCTCGACATAGTCCACCGCCGCGCCCATCAGGTACTGCAGGCTCAGCGGATCGACCACCAGTGTGACGTCGTCGGTGACGATCGCCAGGTCGTCCTCGGCGCGCTCCTCGTCGAACTCGAAGCCGTACTGAAAGCCAGAACAGCCGCCGCCCTGGATGTAGACACGCAGGTTCAACGCCGGGTTGCCCTCGCCGTCGATCAGCTCGCGCACCTTGGCCGCCGCTGCAGGGGTGAATTCCAGCGGCCGCTCCAGGGACTGGTAGCCGGGGCCCTCGATGGTCAGCACTTCGCTCATGCCCGACAGGATGGGGGGGCCGGCGGCCGCGTTCAAGGCTCGGGCGCAGAACGCGGCGTCACGTCGGCCCAGCTGAACGCGCGCTCCACGGCCGCGCCGCGGCCCTTGGGCGCAAGCCGCACGGTCACCCGCAGTGGCTGGAAACCGGGCGGCAGCACGATGTCGCCCTCGACCTGCTGGAAGTACTTGAACGCGTACGGCACGCCGGGGGCGTCAGCGCGCTGGCGCAGGTCCGACCAGGCCAGCGTCTGCAGCCGGCCGTTGCGGGTGCCTTCAATCGCCAGCCGCATCTCGCCCTCGCTGGCCGCGTCGCGGGCCAGGCTCTGGGTCAGCGTGGCGGTGTAGTGCCAGCCCTGATCGGTCCGGGGCTGCATGCGCAGTTCGTGGACGCTCAGTTCCCGCCCTTGCGAGGTCGAACCGACGAAGCGCTCGTAGAACCCCACATCGGCGCGCAGCGCGGCGATTTCCTCGTCGCGTTCGGCCAGCGTTCCCTGCAGTTCGCGGTTCGCGTCGCGGCTGATCTGGTCGGAGCGGGTGAGCGTGGCGACCTGCTGCTGCAGGTCCTCGATCTGGGCGGCCTGTGCGGCGAGCTGGCGTTGCGGATGCGCGGCCCCCGGCGCAAACACCTGCCACGCCCCCCACAGGCCGAACAGCAGCGACACCGCCGTCAGGCCGAGCAGCACGCGCGTCCAGCGCGGGTCTTGCGAGGGACGGGCGGACGCGCCTGGCGTGGCGGGCGTCGGGGGCTGCCCGGTGGGCTCGGGTGGAATCATCGGACAAGGTATAGCGAGCGCGGCGAATCGCAGTCAAGCGGCTGTGCTCCCTATACGCGTCGCCATCGTGCGCCGCGCCCCGCGCTGCGGCGAACTGGGAGGTCGCGATGTCGGAAGCCCATCTGTTCGCGATCGGTGTGGTGCTGGCGTGGCTGGCCGGCGTGCGCGCCTATCTGACCGTCTTCGGTGTCGGGGTCGCCGGCGCGCTCGGCTGGCTCGACCTGCCCCCCGCGCTCGAGGCCACCGCCTCGCCCTGGGTGCTGGGCGTGTCGGGCGCGCTGGCGGTGACCGAATTCTTTGCCGACAAGATCCCCGGCGTCGATTCGGGCTGGGACCTGTTGCAGACGCTCGCGCGCGTGCCGGCCGGCGCTTTCCTCGCCGCGGCCGCGCTCTCGCCCGACGGCGACCTGGGCGCCGGGATGCTCGCCACCGGCGCGGGCGTGGCGCTGACCAGCCATGCGCTCAAATCGGGCACGCGGCTGTTGCTCAATCTGTCGCCCGAACCGGTCAGCAACATCGCCGCCTCCTCCACCGAGGACGCGATGACCGTCGGTGCGCTCGGGCTGGTCCTCGCCTCGCCCTGGCTGGCCCTGGCGCTGGTCGTGGCGATCGGCCTGAGCGGCCTGCTCGTGCTGGCCTGGCTGTGGCGACGGCTGTTCGGCCGTGGGCGCACACGCGCGGCCGTCTTGCCGCGCTCCTGATCGCGGCCGGGTAAAGTGAGCGCTTCCCACGCTTCCCGTTCCTCCCCCGCCATGCCCGATCCCGACAAGCCGCAACGCGCGGAGTTCCCCCCCACTGCGTACTGGAGGCGGTGGGCCGCCGACGCCGGCCGTCCGTCGCTGCCCGATGCCGCCGATGTGTCTGCTGCGGAGCCCATGGACGCGGCCGCGACGTTGACCGACGACGGTCGGCCGTACCGGGTCCTGGTCGTCGAGGACGACCCGAGCCAGGCGCTGTTCGCCGAAAGCGTGCTCAACGGCGCCGGCCTGCAAGCGCGCGTGGTGGCGATCGCCAACGAATTCCTGTCGACCGTGGTCGAGTTCGGCCCGGACCTGGTGCTCATGGACCTGCACATGCCGGGCATGGATGGCGCAGAGCTGACCGCGCTGCTGCGCCAGCAGCCCGCGCACCGGCACATCCCGGTCGTGTTCTTGACCGGCGATGTCGACCCCGAGCGCCAGTTCGAGGCGCTGGAAGTGGGCGCCGACGATTTCCTGACCAAGCCGGTCCGGCCGCGCCACCTGGTGTCGGCGGTGCAAAACCGCATCCGCCGGGCCCGCACCCTGCAGCAGATGCCCGATCCGGGTCGCAGCCCGGTCACCGGCCTCAACAGCCGGCTGCAGTTGCTGCAGAAGCTCGCCGAGGCGATCCCGGCGCAGCCGCGCGGGGCGCTGGCGTTTGTCGAGATCGAGGGCATCACCGCGCTACGCGACCGCTACGGCTACGCCGGACTGGAGACCATCCTCACCGATGCCGGCCGCCACCTGCATCATCTGGTCGAAGGCGCGGCCGCCACGCGCCTGAACGACAACACCTTCCTGGTGTTTGCGCCGCAGATCGACCGGACCGCGCTCGACGTCTGGGCACGCGGGCTGCGCGACGGCATCGGTAGCCATCCGTTCCCGCTCGCGGGCCAGAGCCTGCGTCTGCGTGCGCTGATCGGCTACGCCGATCTCGCGCACGCCTATGAGGACCCGGGCACCGCGCTGGCTGCCGCCGAACAGGCATTGCGCGATGCGCGTGGCACGCCGGCCGGGATCGCCGTACACATGCCGGCGCCGCCCGCAGGCGGCGAGGACGCGCCGCCGTCGTTGTCGGAAGACCTGCGCGGCGCGCTCGATGAGGGCCGCATCGAACTGGCATTCCAACCGATCGTCTCGGTCGCCGGCGGCGACGAACCGCAGTACCAGACCCTGCTGCGGCTGCGCGGACGCGATGGCGAACTCCATTCGGCCGCGCGCATCCTGCCGGCGGCGGAACTGGCCGGCGTGCTGTTGGACATCGACCGGCGCGTGCTCGAACTGGCGATCGCCACTCTGGCCGAGCGCACCCAGCGCGGCGGCGCGATGCGCCTGTTCGTGTCGCAATCCTCGCGCAGCCTGGTGCAACCGGGCTATGCCGACTGGCTGTTGCAGCGCCTGCACGAGGCCGGGATACCCGGCGCTGCATTGGTCATCGACGTGCGCCAGGACGATGCGCTGATCCACGCGCTGTCGCTGCAGGAATTCTGCGCGCGCATGGTCCCGGCCGGCGTCCAGCTGTGCCTGGGCCAGTACAGCGATGGCGAAGAGGCCAATGCGCTGCTCGCGCAGCTGCCTTTGGGCTTCGTGCGCCTGTCGGGCCGATACTCGCGCCAGCTCGACGAACCGCGCATCCGCGACGAGATGCGCGGCGCGGTCGAACGCGCGCACCGCCTCGGACTGCAGGTGATCGGTCAACAGGTCGAGAACCCGCAGGCCGCCGCGACGCTGTGGATGAGCGGCATCGACTACATCCAGGGCAACCTGGTGCAGCGCGTCGCCGACGCGCTCGACTTCGACTTCCACCACTCGGTGCTGTAGCGGCGATGTCGCTTTCTGCCTTGCGCTGGGGCGCACTGCTGGCCGCGATCGCAGCGGCAGTGGCCGCGTCATTGCAGGCGCTCGCCGTCCCGGGTCCTTGGTCGCTCGTGGCCGCCGCATTGGCGGCCGCAGCCGCAGCGGCAGTGTTCGCGTCCGGCGCGCCGCTGCGCGCGCAGCAGCACGCGCTCGAGGACGCGCAGGCCCAGGCGCATCGCGATGCCCAGGCCTGCAAACAGTTGCAACGCGAGCTCGATGCGCACACGCACCTGGAGCAGCAGCTGCGACAGGCCAAGACCGCGGCCGAATCGGCAGTGCTGGCCAAAGGTGAGTTCCTGGCCACGATGAGCCACGAGATCCGCACGCCGCTCAACGGCATCACCCCGATGCTCGACCTGCTGCTGCACGCGCCGTTGCCGGTCGACCACCTCGAACTGGTCCGCACCGCCTACCAGTCGGCGCAGCAGATGCAGCGCATCGTCGATGACATCCTCGATTACTCCAAGCTCGAATCCGACCGGCTGGACCTGGAGGTCACCGGCTTCAACCTGCGCGAGTTGCTGCAGAGTGTGATCCAGCCGATGGATCGCCAGGCGCGGGCCAAGGGGCTGCGCATGCAGTTGCAGATCGATCCAGCCGTGCGGCTGGCGGTGTGCGGTGATCCGGTCCGGCTGCGCCAGATCCTGAGCAACCTGCTCAGCAACGCGGTGAAGTTCACCGAACGCGGCGGCATCACCGTGGACGTGCGGCGTCTGGGCGAGACGGCCACGCACCACCGGCTGCGTTTCGAGGTCCGCGATACCGGCATCGGTATTCCGGCGCAAAGCCAATCGCGGCTGTTCCAGGCCTTCAGCCAGGCCGATGCGTCGACAACGCGGCTCTACGGCGGCACCGGGCTGGGCCTGGCGATTTCGCGGCGGATCGTCGAACTCATGGACGGCAGCATCGGCGTCACCTCTGCGGCAGGCGCCGGATCGACGTTCTGGTTCGAGATCCCGCTGCGCAAGGCCCGCGGCGACCTGCAGACGGGTGCCGGCGCATCGGGGCCGGGCGCGGCGCTGCTGCTGACCGTCGATCCGCGCCTGCGCGCCCGCCTGTCGATGCTGCTGGCGGACTGGGGCCTGCGCGTGCAGGCGGTCGAAACCACGCACGAAGCGCTCGAACTGCTGCGCCAGGGAGCGGGAAGCAGCGCGGCCGCGGCCTGGTCGATCGTCGTCGCCGACCTGGCCGGGCTGCGTGATGCCGGCATGGCGCTGCGCCGCAATCTCGCCCGGCCTGCCGACTACGGGCAACCCCGGCTGATCTGCTTACAGGGAGACGAGCCGATCGACGGCCCGGACGACGACGCCATCATGCTCCATCGGCAGGCGTCCGACGTGCGTCTGCGCGAGGCGGTGCTGGGCGAGACGGTGCCCGGTGAGGCAACGGATACCGGGCAGCCCGAACCGATGCTGCCTGCGCGCACTGCCGTCCCCACGACGCGCAGGACACAATCGCCCACGCCCTCCGCGACGCAGGCCGCCACTGCGCCGACGCCTCGTGTGCTGCTGGTCGAGGACAACCCGGTCAACCAGATGGTCGGGCAGCGCTTGCTGGGCGTGCTGGGCCTGCAATGCGATACCGCCGGCAACGGCGAGATCGCGCTGGACAAGCTCATCGAGGGTAGCTACGACATCGTGCTGATGGATTGCCAGATGCCGGTGCTCGATGGCTACGCGGCGACCCGACGCTGGCGCGAGCGCGAGGCGGCCTCCGGCACCGGGCGCCGCCTGCCGATCATCGCGATGACCGCCAATGCGATGGCCGGCGATCGGCAGAAATGCCTGGACGCGGGCATGGACGATTACCTGGCCAAGCCGGTCACGCGCGGCGAGCTGGCGCGTTGCCTGGCGCGCTGGGGGTCGGCCGATGCGCAGGCAGGGACGCGCGCTGCCGATCCGCCGATGCCATCAACGGATGCGGTCGATGTGCAGGCGCCAACGGCCGCCGCCGCCCCGCCCGTCATGCCCACACCTACCGATACGCCGGGGCCTGAGGTCCTCGATGGCGAGGTGCTCGACGATCTGCGCGAGCTGCTCGGCGACGATGTCGACCGGCTGGTGGCGGTGTTCCTCGACGACACCCCGCGCCTGCTCGCCAGCTTCAATGCCGCGGCCACGGCGGGCGACCAGGCCACGATGCGCGAAGCGGCGCATTCGCTCAAGTCCTCGAGCGCAAATCTCGGCGCGCTGGCCCTGTCGACCGAGGCCAAGCGGATCGAGGCAGCCGCGCGGGCGGGAACGCTCAGTGATGCCGAAGACGCGGCGCGGCAACTGGACGTGGCGTTCGCACGCGCGCGCCAGGCATTGCGGGCGCGGGTGCCGTCCGCCGGCTGATCGGCGCGCCGGACGCGCCCCCGCGCCGAGGGCGATCAGTCGTCGCCCATCTGGCTCTGCAGATAGTTTTCTTCGCCGATGCGACCGATCAGGTCGAGCTGCGTCTCCAGCCAGTCGACATGCTCCTCCTCGTTTTCGAGGATGTCGGCCAGCAGTTTGCGGCTGACGAAATCGCCGACCTGCTCGCAATGCGCGATCGCCTCGCGCAACACCGGCAGGCCGTCCATCTCCAGCGCGAGGTCGCACTCGAGCATCTCGCGCGGCGTCTCGCCGATGCGCAGCTTGCCCAGCGCCTGGAAGTTCGGCAGCCCTTCGAGGAACAGGATGCGCTCCGACAGCGCGTCGGCGTGCTTCATCTCCTCGATCGATTCCTTGTACTCATGCTTGCCCAGCGCTTCCAGCCCCCAGTGCTTGAGCATCTTGGCGTGCAGGAAGTACTGATTGATCGCCGTGAGTTCGTTGTACAGCGCCTGGTTGAGGTAGCGGATGACCTGCGCGTCGCCCTTCATCGCGGTGCGTCCTGTCGAGGGAAAGGCGCCACTCTAGCCGGACACGCGCGCAGATGAAGGAACGCGAATCGTGCGCATTCCTTCGCGTCGAATGGAACGGCGTGGCGGCCTCAGGCAGCCGAGGCGATCAGCGGCAGTTCGAACGTCGGCGCGCGCGCCGCGTGGTACTCGTCGAGCAGGCTGGCGGCCATGTCGGTGCAGCTGCCGCAGGTGGCGCCGCAACCGGTGCGCATCGTCAGTTCGGACACCTCGCGGCAACCGTGCGCGGCGGCTTGGCGAATCTGGGCGTCGGTGACGCCGTTGCAGATGCAGACGAACAAGGCTGCGGTCCTGGCCGGGGCTGGGTGTCCATTCGGCCACAAACGAGAATCACTGTCAAATGAGAAGCGTTCAGTTATGCCCGTCGGAATCCCGGTTGCGCAGCGCTTCGGCTCGACGCGCACGTCGTTGCGGACGCCGCCCACGGGCCCGCTCGACCGCAGCCTGCGGAATCGCCTGGGTCCCGGCGACCTTGCGCGCGTACGGCGCCAGATGCCGCAGCGCGCTGACGTAGACGCCCCGCTTGAACACCACCACATGGTCGAGCGGGTACCAGAAATCCACCCAGCGCCAGTGGTCGAACTCGGGCTTGTCCGACAGGTCGAGCCGCAGGTGGGTCTCCTCGCCGACGAATTGCAGCAGGAACCAGACCTGTTTCTGCCCGATGCAGACGATGCGGTCGTTGCGGCGGATCGCCCGCTGCGGCAGGCGATAGCGCAGCCAACCGGGCGTGGCGCCAAGCACAGACACATGCTCGGGCAGCAACCCGGTCTCCTCGCGCAGCTCGCGGTACATGGCCTCGAGCGGCGTCTCGTCGGTATTCATCCCGCCTTGCGGGAACTGCCAGCCGTCACGACGCACCCGACGCGCCCAGAACACGCGCCCGTCCGGGTGCATCAGCACGATGCCGACATTGGGCCTGAACCCGTCCGGATCGATCACGATGCGGACTCCTAATGCGATTGACTGAGCGTCACTGTGCTCGACTCTGCCACGGGTCCGGCGGGGCGACAAGCGGTCGCAGCCTCGGCGCGCGCCACGCCCGCGGCGGCCTTGCATGGCGGCGTTCAGGTCGGGGCGCAGGATCTGCGCGCCGGGTCTTGGCGGGGCTGCAAGCGTCGCGCCGCCGCGGCAGCGGCCCGTGCCCCTGCGCGCTGCTCCCAGGCGCGAACGCAGGCTCGCATGGCGCCACAGACGAAGGACCCAGGTACGCGACCGTGCGCCGGTGCCGGGCGCGATGGCAGGCAGACCGCAGACAGCAAAAACCCGCCGGGCGGCGGGTTCTCGAGGAAGCCCCGATGGTGGCTATGGGTGGACTCGAACCACCGACCCCAGCATTATGAGTGCTGTGCTCTAACCGGCTGAGCTACATAGCCATCGGGCGCCGTCGCGTTCGCGACGAGCCGCGCATTCTGCAACGCGCGGCGGCCCGCGTCAACGGGCCACCGCCCTCGCTCAGCGGGCGGTCGCTGCCGCCGGAGTCTCGCGCAGGCCCAACTGGTCGAGCATGAACGCGTACATCTCGGCCGATTCGCGGTAGCGACGGAAACGTCCCGACTTGCCGCCGTGGCCGGCTTCCATGTTGGTGCGGAACACCACCGGATGCGTGCTGGTGTTGACGTCGCGCAACCGCGCCACGTACTTCGCCGGCTCCCAGTACTGCACCTGCGAGTCCCACAGCCCGGTGCCGACGAACATCGCCGGGTAGGCCTTGGCTTGCAGGTTGTCGTAGGGCGAGTAGCCGAGGATGTAGTCGTAGTAGCGCTTGTCTTCCGGGTTGCCCCATTCGTCGTACTCGTTGGTGGTCAGCGGGATGCTCGGGTCGAGCATCGTCGTGACCACGTCGACGAACGGCACCTGCGACAGGATCACCCGGTACTTCTCGGGCGCCATGTTCGAGATCGCGCCCATCAGCAGCCCGCCGGCGCTGCCGCCGTAGGCGGCGACGCGATCGGGCGCAGCGTAGCCGCGCTTGACCAGGTCGTCGGTGACGTCGATGAAATCGGTGAAGGTGTTGACCTTGTTGAGCAGCTTGCCGTCGTCGTACCAGGCGCGGCCCATTTCCTCGCCGCCGCGGATGTGCGCGATCGCATAGACCATGCCGCGGTCGAGCAGGCTGACGTTGGTCACGCTGAAGCCCGGATCCATCGATGCGCCGTAACTGCCGTAGCCATACTGCAGCATCGCCGCCGTGCCGTCCTTCGCGAACCCCTTGCGGTAGACCAGCGACACCGGCACGCGCTGGCCGTCGCGCGCGGTCGTCCACACCCGCTCGGTGACGTAGTTGGCCGGGTCGTAACCGATCACCGCCTGCTGCTTGAGCTGGCGGCGCTCGCCGGTGCGCGTATTGACCTCGAACGTCGTCGCCGGCGTGGTCAGCGAGGTGTAGCTGTAGCGCAGCCAGTCGGTGTCGGGCTCGGAATTGATCGACAGGCCCATCGCGTAGGCGGGCTCGTCGGCCTGCACGAACGTGTCGCTGCCATCGGCCTTGAGCACACGCACGCGGGTCAGCGCCTGCGCGCGCTCTTCGATGGCGGTGAAGCCGTCGAACAGTTCGTAGCCTTCGATATAGACGTCGTCGCGGTGCGGTACCAGATCGGTCCACTGCTGACGCGAGGTCGCATCGCTGGGCGCGGTGACGAGCTTGAAGTTCGTCGCCTTGTCCGCATTGGTGCGGATCACCCAGCGGTCACCGTGGTGGTCGGCGTCGTACTCGACGTCGCGCGCGCGCGGAGCGAGCACGGTGAACGTCTCGGGATTGTCGGCCGGGGCATAGCGCAGTTCGCTCGACACGGTGCTGCCCAGGCCGATGACGATGAAGCGGTCGTCGCGCGTGCGATCGATGCCCATGTAGAAGCTGTCATCCTTCTCCTCGTAGACCAGCACGTCGTCGGCGACCGGCGTGCCGAGCACGTGCTTCTTCACGCGCACAGTGAGCAGGGTCTCGGGATCGTTCTCGACGTAGAACAGGGTCTTGCCGTCGTCGGCCCAGACCAGGTTCGCCGACACGCCGGGAATGGTCTCGGGGTAGACCTCGCCGGTCTCCAGGTTCTTGAAGCGCACCGTGTACTGGCGCCGGCCGTTGGTATCGTCGGCATAGGCCAGGATGCGGTTGTCACGGGTCACGTCCCAGTCCCCGACCGCGTAGTAATCCTTGCCCTCGGCGAGCTGGTTGACGTCGAGCATCACCTGCTCGCCGGCGAAGTCGCCCTTGGCGTTCGCGGCCTGGATCGACAGTGCATCGATTCCGGGACCGTCCGCGCGGCGGGCATGGACCGGGTAATCCTTGCCGGTCTCGAAGCGCGCGTAATACCAGAAGCCGCGATCGCGGTACGGCACCGAGCTGTCGTCCTGCTGGATCCGGCCGACGATCTCGTCATAGAGACGGTCCTCGAGCGGCTTGAGCGGCGCGAGCACCGTGTCGGCATAGGCGTTCTCGGCGTTGAGATACGCCAGCATCGCCGGGTCCTCGCGCTTGTCGTCGCGCAGCCAGTAGTAGACATCCTCGCGGGTCGCGCCGTGCGGTGCCTTGACGGTATGCGGGCGCTGCTCGGCGTCGGGTGGGGCCGGCTCGGCGGCGTGGGTGGCGGGAGAAGCGCTCATCAGGCTCAGACTCGTCAGGATCGGCGCGGCCAGCAACGTGGCCGCGCGGGGGAAAGATGTCTTCATAGGTGGGTCCACTCGCTGCCGATGCAACGTCAGAAAGAACACCGGCCGCGAAGGCGGCCGGTGCGCGATGGCATCACTTGCCCAGTTGCTGCCACAGGAACGTCAGGTAGAGCGCATCCATGTGGGCCTGCTGGCGGTTGTTCGCCGCGCCGCCATGGCCGCCCTCGATGTTCTCGTAGTAGCGCACGTCCTTCCCGGCCTCCGACATCCTGGCCATCATCTTGCGGGCGTGGCCGGGGTGCACGCGGTCGTCGCGCGTGGAGGTCAGGATCAGCGTCGGCGGATAATCCTTGGCCGGATCGAACAGGTGATACGGCGAGAAGGTGCGGATGAATTCCCACTCTTCGGGCTTGTCCGGATTGCCGTACTCGGCCATCCAGGATGCACCGGCGAGCAGCTGGTGATAGCGCTGCATGTCGAGCAGCGGCACCTGGATCACGACCGCGCCGAACAGCTCGGGATACTGAGTGAGCATGTTGCCGGTGAGCAGGCCGCCGTTGCTGCCGCCGCGGATGCCCAGATGCGCCGGCGAGGTGATCTTGCGGGCGATCATGTCCTGCGCGACGGCCGCGAAGTCCTCGTAGGCCTTGTGGCGGTTCTGCTTGAGCGCGGCCTGATGCCAGCGCGGGCCGTATTCGCCGCCGCCGCGGATGTTGGCGACCGCGTACACCCCGCCCTTCTCCAGCCAGCCCTTGCCCACGCCGCCCGAGTAGCCGGGGGTGAGCGAGATCTCGAAGCCGCCATAGCCGTAGAGCAGCGTCGGGTTGCTGCCGTCGAGCGCCATGTCCTTCGGGCGCACCAGGAAGTACGGCACGCGAGTGCCGTCCTTGGACGTGGCGAAATGCTGCTCGACTTCGTGCGTGGACGCGTCGAAGAACGCCGGCATCGTCTTCAGCGTGTCCGGCGCCCGGCCGCTGCCGACCTCGGCGAGCATCAGCGTGCTCGGCGTGAGGTAGTCGGTCACCGTCATCCACACCGCATCCGATTCGTCGCTGTCGACCGCGGTGACCGCGACCGTGCCCAGTTCGGGCACCCCGGCCAGTGCGCTGCGCGCCCAGCCGTCGGCGCCCGGGGTCAGCACGGTGAGCCGGTTCTTGACGTCCTCGAGCACGTTGAGCACGAGGTGATTCTTGGTCCAGGTCGCGCCGGCCAGCGAGGTGGTCTGGGTCGGCTCGAACAGTGCTTCGAACTCGCGCTTGCCGGCCATGAAGTCGTCGAACTTCGTCACCAGCAGCGAACCGGCCGGGTACGCATGACCGCCGACGTTCCAGGCCTCGCGCAGTTCCAGCATCAGCCAATCGCGATGGACCGACTTGTTCGCCGAGTTCGGCGCGTCGACCTTGGTCAGCTGACCGGACGCGCCTGCGCATCCTGCGCCCGCACCACTCGCACATCGATGTGCATCGTCGGCGCCGCGCAGGTAGAGCTCATCGTTGTAGAACGCCAGGGTGCGGCTGACGAAGTCGCGTTCGAAGCCAGGCGTGTCGTCGCGCATCGCCGCGATGTACATGTCGTCCGGCTTGCCCTCGTAGACCAGCGTGGCCTGGTCCATCGACTGGCCGCGCGCCAGCTGCTTGACGATGCGCGGGTAGCCCGAGGACGTCAGCGAGCCGTCGCCGAAATCGGTATAGACGTAGACGTTGTCCTGGTCGATCCAGCCCAGGCCGCCCTTGGCTTCCTCGCGGAAGAAGCCGCCGTCGACCCACGACTTGGTGGACACGTCGAACTCGCGCGTCACGTCCGCGTCGGCGCCGCCGCGCGAGAGTGCGATCAGGCAGCGGGTGTAGGCCGGACGCAGGCAACTGGCGCCGTGCCAGACCCAGTTCTCGCCCTCGGCCTTGTTGAGCGCGTCCAGATCGAGCACGGTCTCCCACTTCGGCTGCGGCTTGCGGTACTCCTCGAGCGTGGTGCGGCGCCAGATGCCGCGCTCGTGGTTCCGGTCGCGCCAGAAGTTGTAGTACCACTCGCCCTGCTTGTAGGCGACCGGGATCTTGTCGTCGGAATCGTAGATCGCCAACAGGTCGGACTCGAGCTGCTTGAACTCGGGTGTGGCGGCCAGTTCGGCTTCGGCCTTGGCGTTCTGGGTGCGGACCCAGTCGAGCGCCTTGTCGTCGGTAACGGCTTCGAGCCACTGGTAGGGATCGTTCACGGCAGGCTCCTGGGCGGATGCGGCGCCCATCGCGAGGCCGGCGGAGATCCCGGCGGCGAGGCAGAGCTTGGACAACGGGGACATGGCGCCTCCGGCGGGCGGGGATCTAAGTAACCGCCAACGCTAGCACGGGCATCGGCAGCCGCCGCATGACCAAAGTCATCCCTTTCGGGCACACGGCCTCAGCGGCCCAACGGCAACCAGCCCGCCGCCGCGAGCGCGGCACGCAGCGGTGTGGCCGGCCGGCGGCGCGGCGCGGGACGGCGTGCCGCCTGGGCAAGGCCTGGCCGACGCCGCCGCAAGACCGCTGACGAGGCCAGCTTGCGGCGGCGCGGCAGGCGAAGCACGCACCAGGTGAGCCAGGCGGCCGCGGGCATGCCGACCAGCCACAGCGGCGGCCAGCCGACCACGGCGACGCCGCTGCGCAGCCCGGGAAACGACAGCAGCGCGACACTGCCCAGGAACAGCAGGCCGAGCAGGCCGGCGCCGAGAAGGGCACGGGGATCGGAGGCAGGCGGTTCGAAGACATTCGACATGGCGGCAGAGCTCCCAGCGCCCGGATCGGGCCGTGCGGAGAGTCTGGGTCGCGGCCATCTCATGGATTGCGACATCGCAACCGATGGCCACGGGACATCGCGTCCTGCCCTTGCGCCGTGCAGTGCCGCCCTCCGGTAGAACGGCAGCCTGACTGCCGCCAGCATGCGGCGGGCGCACGCCGGGGCGCAGCGCTGATCGTGCGAACCGCGCCGATCAGCGCTCGTACTTCGACAGCGCCAGTTCCAGCAGCGAGCGGGCCTGCTCGCGCAGCGCGACGGGCTCGGCGATCTGCGCATCGGCGCCGTAATGCAGCACATCCATCAACAACTCGCGCGCATTGCTGTAGGGCACCTTGAGCTCATAGCGGCCATCGGGCAGGAACCGGCCCTGCTGCTGCGAATGCCAGTGCTCGTCGGCAACCCAGCGCGCGGCACGGGCCTCGAACAGGATCGTCGCCACGCCCTTGGGCGGCCCGGAGAAGATGCCGTAGCTGCCCGCCAGGTGGGTGTCGAGCTCGGCATCCTCGATGTCGCGCGCCTGCCCGGACAGCATGCGCGCATTGGTGATGCGATCGACCGAGAAGCTGCGCAACGCGTCGCGGTCGTGGTCCCAGGCATCGAGATACCAGTTATCGCGGTAGTGAGTGATGCGCTGCGGGGAGACTGTGCGGCGGGTGCGCTCGTCGGTCGAGCGGGCGCGGTACTCGAACGCGAGCTGCCGACGCTCGAGCACCGCCGAGCAGACGTTGCGGAAGGCATGCTCGTCCATGCGTCGGCCGCGATGTGGCACCACGCGCACCCGCTGCACAGGCCACTGCTTGCCGGCCGAGTGTTCGTCGAGCAGCTTCTCGATCCGCGACTGCAGCGGCGCCAGCGCGCTCGACAGCACCCCGCCGCCGCTGCGCGAGAGCAGTTGCTGGGCGGCGAGCAACGCATGCAGTTCGCCCGAGCTCAGCCACAGCCCCGGCAACTCGAAGCGATCGCCCTCAGCGCTGTCGTAGCGAAAGCCTGCGTCGCCATCGCCCACGACAGGCGCCATCAATGCGTCGCGCAGAAACGCCAGGTCGCGATAGACGGTGGCGCGCGAGCATTCCAGTTCGTCCTGCAGCCTGGCCACCGTGACCGGGTAGCGCGAGGTCTTGAGGATGCGGTGCAGCGAGAGGATGCGTTCGTATCGGTCCATGGGCCGATTATGGCCCGTCGTCGAGGCCCGCGGCGCGATGGCGCGCCGGATAACCACTCGCTAACGGGTCGGTCCTAGACTCGCGCGCGGATCAGGAGACGGCCCGACATGACGCCCCCAAGACGCGAGCGCACCGGCGGGATCGCCGCAGGACTCACGCTCGCCTGCCACCTGGCGGTCCTGGCCTGGCTGCTGTCCGGGTCTGTCGAGCCACGCAAACCTCGCACAGACGACCGCCGGCTCCAAGTGATCTGGGTCGACCCCGTGCCACCTGCCGTGTCTGTCGTCCCAGCGCCTGTGTCCGGCGCGGCGCAGGCGCCGCTGGTGCGTTCCGGGCCATCGACCACAGCGACACCACGGTCCAGCCTGACTGCGGTCGAGATCGCGCCGGCCGCCCCCGCCGACGCCCCCGCACCGGCGACACCGCTACACGCCCAGGCCAGGGCGTGGGCACGCGCCCAGACCGCACCGGTCGATTTCATCCCCGACCCACTGCGCCATCGTGCGCCGCCGCGTCCCGATGGCGCGTTCGCGATGCGCGCGCCGATCTCGGCGCAGGACGTGGTCGAGGGCATCGGCGCCCTGGTGTTCGGCGGCGGGCCGACCGATCCTTGCCCGCAGATCCGCCGCAATCTCGCCAATGCCGACCTCGGCGCCGGGCGGGCGTTGGCGGAGGAGGAACTGCACCGGCTGCAGCGCGACTGCCTGTAGCGGGACGCGCGCGACTCAGTCGCGCGCGCCGACCTCGCGCA
The DNA here is from genome assembly GCF_039674105.1 of Luteimonas sp. TWI596. Classification (NCBI taxonomy): domain Bacteria; kingdom Pseudomonadati; phylum Pseudomonadota; class Gammaproteobacteria; order Lysobacterales; family Lysobacteraceae; genus Luteimonas; species Luteimonas sp. TWI596. Next base: position 110,492 of record NZ_JBDJMU010000002.1, on the reverse strand, counting down.
CGTGGGCGAGCGCCGCGGCGGCGACGCGTGCGGCCTGGCCGCGCAACTCGGGCATCGCGATGCTTTCCCACAGCGTGCCGATCCGCGGGATCCCCAACGTCCACAGCCCCGGCACCGTCGCGCCCGAGCGGTCGCGCACACCACCGACATCGTCGGTGTCGATGCCCATGCCATGCGGCCCGGGCCGTGCGATCCCCTGCGCGTATAGCGCTGCGGGCAGGGTGCCGGGCACCTGCGTCGGTCGCTTCTCCAGTCCAGTGGCGTTGACGACGCGATCGACCACGAGGCGTTCGCCGTCGCTACGCCGACGGCGACGCCAGTCGAGCTGCCACCGCCCGTCATCACGCGCCGCAACCGCCGTCACCCGGCCGGCATGCAGCGAGAAGCGGCCATCGCGGCGCATCGTGTCGACTACTGCAGCCGCCTCGGGCGCGATGCGATGCCGGTGGATGTCCCAGTGACGCACGCCGTGGCGCAAGAAGCGGGCCTGCTCGGCCGGCGGCCAAGCCTGCCACAGCGCCTGCACCTGCGGGCGCAGCCGCTCGAGCGCGTCCTGCCACGGCCGACCCTCGGCCTGCGCCTGGGCAGCCCATTGCCGCAACAGGCGCATGCGCGCGCGCGCGCCCAGCGGCAGCAGCGGCTCGACGCCGCCGGCCTGCGGCACCGTTCCGGGCGCGTGGGCCAGCGGCATCAGCCCATGGCGCGAGATCGCGACGATCCGCCCGCGATGCCCGTTGGCATGCAGCGTCAACAGCACGTCGACCATGCTCAGGCCCGCACCCACGATCGCGACGTCGGCCTCCGGCGCGATCGCAGCGACCGCCGCGTAGTGCCAGGCGTCGATCGTGCCGGGCGCGGCCGCACTCGCGCCGGATACCGGCAGCGCGGCCGGCACCCCGCCCGTCGCCAGCACCACCGCCCGCGCGCGCAGCGCGGTGTCTGCGTCGGTGCGCAGTGCAAAGCCGGACGCGGCCGGCCGCACCGCGTCGACGGTCTCGGCCAGGTGCAGCAGCGTGCCGGCCTGCGCGCAGCCTGCCAACCGCGCCTGCAGGTAATCGCCGTACACGCGGCGCGGTGCGAACGTTGCCGGCAACGTCTCGGCCGGGCGTGCCGCCGCGGCTGGCGCCTCGCGCAAGAACGCCAGGAAGTCGTCCGGCCGATCGTCGAATGCGCTCATCCGCGCAGCATTCACATTGAGCAGGTGCTCGAAACGCGGCGTCGAGTACGCCACCCCCTCGGCCAGGCGCGGACGCGGCTCGACCAGCGCCACGCGCAGGCCCGGGGCCGCGAGCAGGTGCAGCGCCACCAGGGCGCCGGCCGCGCCGCCACCGATCACGGCGACGTCGACATCGGGAGGAGCAGACTGGGGCACGGCGAAATCCTTGGACGCGGACCAGGCATTATCGCGCGTCCCGATCCGCCGCTCGGCCGCCCCGGACTGCGAACCGATAGCTGAACCCGGCACGCCAATCGATGGCCCTTCGGGTTGGAAGGATCGGATGCGCTCGGCATAATCGGCTGTAATCGATTTCATGAATGGCTGTCATGCTCGCTGGCTGGTGGCTGGCTTTTGCAGGCCTGCCGATCTACACACAACCGCTCCCGGCCGCGCCGGAGCAACCGGCCGTGCTCGCCGTGGCGACGCGCCAGGTGCCGTTGCGTCGGCCGTGCTTCCGGCTCAAGTGCACCGATGCGGAATGGACCGCAAGTGCAGCGCGGCGCCGGATCTGGGCCCCGCGTGCACCCGGCGTGCGCCCCAAGTCCGTCGCGCCCCCTGTCATCCGCCTGCCCGACCGTCCGGCGATCGCGCTGTACTCGCCATTCGCGCAACGCGACAGCTTCCGTTCCGGCGGCAACCATGTGAAGTGGGACACCAGCTACGGGATCGAGGCGATCCGCAGCCCCGAGACCTCGCTGCGGTTGGAGTTCGGCACCGGCGTGCGCATCGAGCCATACACCGATTTCGGTACCGCGGTACCTGGGCCGGTCGCCCGGGGCCAGGTCCAGTTGTCGCAGGAACTCGGCCGCCGCGCGTCGTTCACCCAGCAGGTGCAGGTCGAGACCGGGCGCGAGAACACCTTCGTGCGGCAGCGGCTGGCGTTCGACTACGAGCTATTTCCGCAGTGGACGCTGCGCTCGGACTTCGAGCTGCGCCACGACACCCTGGGCAACGGCGGCCGCGGCAGTACCAACACAGAAAGCTCGCTGAAGGTGCAGTACCAGTTCTGACCGACGGCCTACGCGGTCATGCCGCCCTCAACCGGGCAGGAACGCGCCGGCGCCGCCTTCGAGCAGGCGGGCGGCCACCGCCGACCCCAGCGCCTCGCCCTCGCCTTCCGGCGCCTCGCCGCCGGCGCGGACCGCGCGGCCGTCGATGGCCGACCCGACCAGCCCGTCGAGCAGGATCCGCCCGCCGTCCAGCCGCGCGAACGCGGCGACCGGGACGTGGCAGCTGCCATGCAAAGCGCGGTTCATCGCGCGCTCGGCCTCGACGCAGCGGCGCGTGGGGCCATGGTCGAGCGCGGCCACCAGGGCCTGCAGTTGCGGCGTGTCGTCGCGGCATTCGATCGCGATCGCGCCCTGGGCCGGTGCGGGTAGCCAGTCGGGCGCATCCAGGCGTGCACGGATGCGGGTGTCCAGGCCGAGCCTCTGCAGCCCGGCGCACGCCAGCACGATCGCGTCGTACTGTCCGCTGTCGAGTTTGGCCAGCCGGGTGTTGACGTTGCCGCGCAGGTCCAGGATCTCCAGGTCTGGGCGACGCGCCCGCAGCTGCGCCTGGCGCCGCAGCGACGAGGTGCCCACGCGCGCGCCCTCGGGCAAGGCGTCGATCGATGCAAACGTGTTGCTGACGAAGGCATCGGCATGGTCGGCGCGCGCCAGGATTGCCGGCAGCGCGAACCCCGGCTCGAGTTCCATCGGCACGTCCTTGAGCGAATGTACGGCGCAGTCGGCATCGCCGGCCTGCATCGCGATCTCCAGCTCCTTGAGGAACAGGCCCTTGCCCCCGATCGCGGCGAGCGACCGGTCGAGCACCTCGTCACCGCGCGTGCTCAACGGCACCAGTTCGACCTCGAGGCCGGGATGGCGCGCGCGCAGGGCCGCGGCGACGTGTTCGCTCTGCCACAACGCGAGCGGGCTCTTGCGGGTGGCGATACGCAGTCGTTCCATCCAGCCATTATCGACGATCCCGGCACCGGGACGCGAACCGCGCAGCGATGGCTAGAGCTGGCGCACCGCGTCGCGCAGCTGCGACACACAGCGCCGGCTGACCTCGAGCGTGCGCTCGGCATGGCGCAGCACGGCATGGACGTGGCCCTCGGCATCGCGGCGCAGTTCCAGCAGTTCGTTCCGCGCGACGAGGCAATTGCGGTGGATGCGCACGAAGCGGTCGCCGAACTCCTCTTCGAGCGACTTGAGCGATTCCTCGACCAGATCCTCGCCGCGCGCGTGATGCACCACGACGTACTTCTCCTCGGCCTGCAGATAGCGGATGTCCTCGACTGGAATCAGCCGGAGGCTGCCGCGCAGCCTGGCACACAGGTGGTTGCGCTGGCGGTCGGCGACGACCGATGCGGCCTGCCGCCCCGCAACGAACGCGCGCGCGCGCTCGACCGCCGCCTGTAGACGCTCGGCGCGCACCGGCTTGACCAGGTAATCCACCGCGGCCGCTTCGAACGCCTTGAGTGCATGGGCGTCGTAAGCGGTGCAGAACACGATCGCCGGGCGCGGCTCGAAGGTATTGAGATGCCGGGCCGCTTCCAGTCCATCGATGCCCGGCATCGCGATGTCGAGCAACACCAGCGCCGGCGCATGTGCCGCGCAGGCGTCCAGCGCCGCGCGGCCATCGCCGACTTCGGCGACGACCTCGACGCCCGGCACCTGCATCAACAATGTCCGCAGCCGCTCGCGGGCAAGCGGCTCGTCGTCAGCGATCACGACCTTCATGGTCTTCCGCTCTCCTCAAGGCACCGTGCCCGGGTCCACCGACCCGCCCTTGCGATGGTGCCCCGACGGGCATCCGCATGCCAGCGGGCCGGTGCGCGGGACGCTGACGGCGCTGCAGGCGCCCTGCCACGGCAAGGCCGATCGCGTTGCATCCCGCGCCACGCCCGCCGCACATGCGGCGATGCCGCTGTCAGCCGGCGAACCGCGCGCCCAGCCAGTCGCCCAGATCGGCGATCTCTTCGGCGCACACCGAGTGCGGCATCGGATAGGTCTGCCACTGCACATCGAAGCCGAACTGGCGCAGCAGCGCGGCGCTCTGCTGCCCGGCGATCGCCGGGACCACCGGGTCCTGCGTGCCGTGCGCCATGAACACCGGCTGCGCGACCGCGCCCTTGACCAGGGCATCGTGCGCAGTGGCGGCGGCAGGCAGGTAGGTCGACAGCCCGACCAGCCCGCCGAGCGGAACGCCGCGGCGCAGCCCCGCCGCGAGCGTGATCGCGCCGCCCTGCGAAAAGCCGGCCAGGATCACTCGCGCCGGCGGGACACCGCGCTCGGCCTCGCGAGCGATCAGCGCGTCGACCTGGGCCACCGACGCCTGCACACCGGCCTCGTCGGCGCGATTGTCCAGGTCGATATCGACGATGTCGTACCAGGCCCGCATGCGCACGCCGTTGTTGATCGTCACCGGGCGCACCGGCGCGTTGGGAAACACGAAACGCAGGGCCGGCCAGTCGGGGCGGACGAGCTCGGGCACGATGGGCGCGAAGTCGTTGCCGTCGGCGCCCAGGCCGTGCAACCAGATCACGCTCCACGCAGGCGCAGGCCCGGTCTCGCGTTCGATGCAGTCGAGCAATGCGGTGTCGTCGTTCATTGGAATGTCGTCGTGGGACCGCCTGTCAGTGTAAGCGCTGGTCCCGCAGGCGGCATCGCGTCAATCCGCGCGCGACGCCACCGGCGCCTCGGCCTGCGCCCGCAGTTCGCTGGCACGCAGCAGCACGCGCGGCGGCGCCGCCTCTTCGGGCGTGGCGAACAGGCGCGCCCGGCGCATCGCCAGACCGATTCGCCGCGACGAGGTCAACCGCACGATCGGAATCGAGCCGGCCAGGCCGATGATCATCGGCGACATCCACAGCGCCAGCCCCGGCGATATCCACCAGGCGACGATCCCCATGCCGACACCGAGGACCGTGGTCCCGCGGTAGCTGCGCCACAGCTCGCCGTAAGTTTGCCGCCCATCGTCGCGCTGCTGGGCGTCCCAGCCCGAATCGCGCCCTGCCAGCACCTCGGCCACGCCGCGCGACTGCACGTACATCGTGACCGGCGCCATCAGCGCTGCCAGCACGTTCTCGATCAGCAGGCTGACGAACCCGCGCACGGCCCCGCCGCAGCCACGGCGCATGCGCGCATCGCTCAAGGTGGCGACGTAGCCGAAGATCTTCGGCGCGAACAACAACACCATCGTCAGCACGAACACGCCCAGGAAGCGGCCGTCGTCGATCGCCATCCAGTAGCCTGCGGCCGAGAAGCCGCCTTCGCCGGGCATGCCGTGCTGCAGCGGCACTGCAAGCCCGACCAGGATCAGCATTGCCCACAGCGGTGCGGTCAAATAGTGGCCGATGCCGATCAGCATGTGCCAGCGGTTGACCCAGTGCAGGCCGCGCGCCGGCAGCACGCCGCCGTGCTGCAGGTTGCCCTGGCACCAGCGGCGATCGCGGATCAGCATGTCGGTCAGCGTCGGCGGCCCTTCCTCGTAGCTGCCCTCGAGCGTCGGCACCATGTGCAAGGCCCAACCGCCGCGACGCAACAGCGCCGCCTCGACGAAATCGTGGCTGAGCACGGTGCCGCGGAAAGGGGTGGTGCCATGGAGCTCGGGCAGACCGCCATGGGCGGCGAACGCGGCGCTGCGGATCATCGCGTTGTGGCCCCAGTAATTGCTTTCCGCGCCGTGCCACCAGGCCACGCCCTGGGCGATCACCGGGCCATACATGCGGCCGGAGAACTGCTGCATCCGCGCGAACATCGTCGTGCCGTTGACGATCACCGGCAGCGTCTGGATCAACGCGACATCGTCGTGACGCTCCATCGCACCGACCAGGCGTACCAGAGTGTCGCCAGTCATCAGGCTGTCGGCATCAAGGATCAGGAACTGCGGATAGCCCCCGCCCCAGCGCCGCACCCAATCGGCGATGTTGCCGGCCTTGCGCTCGCGGTTGTCTTCCCGGCGCCGGTAGTAGAGCGTGACGCCCAGATCCAGCGCACGCAGCCGCGCAAAGGCCTGCAATTCACGTGCGTGGATGCCGGCATCGCGGGTGTCGCTGAGAACGAACAGATCGAACCGATCGCCCTGCCCCGTCTCGGCCAGGGATTCGCAGATCGCCTGGACCCCGGCGAACAGCCGCTCGGGGTGTTCGTTGTAGGTCGGCATCAACAACGCGGTGCGCGAGGCCAGAACCGGCAACGGATCCCGGGCATCGATACCCAGCCGCGCCGGCCGGCGCAGCAGCACGATCGCAAAACCCGCCAGCGAACTGGCGAACGACTGCGCGATCCAGGCAAACAACGGCACGAACACCGCCAGCAGCAAGCCCTCGAGCACATCGATGCCGCCGATCCGCAACAGCCACCAGATCTGGTAGGTGGCCAGGACGGTCAGGCCGCCGGTCACTCCCACGATCGCAGCGCGCCGCCAGCCCATCCCGCGCGGCGCGCTGGGCAGGCTCGGCGACACCAAGCGCCCGGTGCGCAGCGACTGCACCGGCATGGGAATCGGATGTTCGGGCGGCAGAGGCGCCGGCGACGGCCGGATCCCCGGCGGTGCAGGCGCGCTCATGCGCTGTACCGCAAGGCGCGCTCGGAGCTGGCGGAGCGCGCCACAGCTGCCGCCAATCGATCAGGGTCGAGCATCATCGTTCCGCCGCATCGCATTCAGGTAGTGCCGCAATGTAACGATGCGGATGTAAGGGTTTCGCGAAACGGTGCGCTGGCTGGTGGGCCCACCAGGACTCGAACCTGGAACCAAAGGATTATGAGTCCTCTGCTCTAACCATTGAGCTATAGGCCCGTGCCGGACGCATCGTACCAAGCCGGGCTCTGTGCACACCACGGATATCAACTCAGCAGCACTCGCCTGGCCCCGCGACGCATCTGTGGCGGAGGACTTGGCGCAACTGCACCGTCTGCGGCGCTGAACCGATTTCTCGAGTAGCTGGTGGCGGCCTGGCGGCCGGTGGCTGCGTCAAGCGCGCCATGGATAGCGCGCGCCCGAGTCAAGGCAGGATGCCTTGCCGAGGGAAGAGCGGCTACCGGGCGGCGGGCTGCTGCCCGCCCGAAGCAAGCAGGCGACCGGACCTTCCGAAGTGAGTCAGGCCGGTGCCCGCGGCAGACAACGAAGCCGCGCAAAGAAAAACCCCCGCCGGATAACCGGCGGGGGTTTTGGGTAAAGACCCTGGCGATGACCTACTCTCGCATGCTAGATGCACACTACCATCGGCGCATGTACGTTTCACTTCCGAGTTCGGAATGGGATCGGGTGGTTCCATACAGCTATTGTCACCAGGGAGAGGGTGGAGGGTCGCCGGTCGGTCGATGTTTCGAGGGAATGCTCCGCTCGAATTGGGACCGACAGCGCTCACGCTCTCAGAGGTTGGGAAGTAGCGAACATTGGGACGACTGTACGTGTCGTAGGGCCAAGGATGCTTCGGATTGCGAAGCAACTTGAGGTTATATGGTCAAGCCACACGGATCATTAGTACTGGTTAGCTCAATACATTGCTGTACTTACACACCCAGCCTATCAACCACCTGGTCTTGATGGTTCCTTCAGGGGAGTCAAGCTCCCGGGAGATCTCATCTTGAGGCGCGCTTCCCGCTTAGATGCTTTCAGCGGTTATCGCTTCCGAACATAGCTACCCGGCAGTGCCACTGGCGTGACAACCGGAACACCAGAGGTTCGTCCACTCCGGTCCTCTCGTACTAGGAGCAGCCCCTCTCAAATCTCCAACGCCCATGGCAGATAGGGACCGAACTGTCTCACGACGTTCTGAACCCAGCTCGCGTACCACTTTAAATGGCGAACAGCCATACCCTTGGGACCGACTACAGCCCCAGGATGTGATGAGCCGACATCGAGGTGCCAAACACCGCCGTCGATATGAACTCTTGGGCGGTATCAGCCTGTTATCCCCGGAGTACCTTTTATCCGTTGAGCGATGGCCCTTCCATACAGAACCACCGGATCACTAAGTCCTAGTTTCCTACCTGCTTGATCCGTCGATCTTGCAGTCAAGCACGCTTATGCCTTTGCACACAGTGCGCGATGTCCGACCGCGCTGAGCGTACCTTCGAGCTCCTCCGTTACTCTTTGGGAGGAGACCGCCCCAGTCAAACTACCCACCATACACGGTCCCCGATCCGGATAACGGACCTAGGTTAGAACGTCAAGCACGACAGGGTGGTATTTCAAGGTTGGCTCCGCTGCAGCTAGCGCCACAGTTTCATAGCCTCCCACCTATCCTACACAGACGAACTCAACGTTCAGTGTAAAGCTATAGTAAAGGTTCACGGGGTCTTTCCGTCTTGCCACGGGAACGCTGCATCTTCACAGCGATTTCAATTTCACTGAGTCTCGGGTGGAGACAGCGCCGCCATCGTTACGCCATTCGTGCAGGTCGGAACTTACCCGACAAGGAATTTCGCTACCTTAGGACCGTTATAGTTACGGCCGCCGTTTACCGGGGCTTCGATCAAGAGCTTCGCCTTGCGGCTGACCCCATCAATTAACCTTCCGGCACCGGGCAGGCGTCAGACCCTATACGTCCACTTTCGTGTTTGCAGAGTCCTGTGTTTTTGATAAACAGTCGCAGCGGCCTGGTCACTGCGGCCCTCGATCGCTCTAGCTCGCACGAGCCACGATCAAGGGCGCACCTTCTCCCGAAGTTACGGTGCTATGTTGCCTAGTTCCTTCACCCGAGTTCTCTCAAGCGCCTGAGAATTCTCTTCCTACCCACCTGTGTCGGTTTACGGTACGGTCTGCATAAGCTGAAGCTTAGGGGCTTTTCCTGGAAGCGTGGTATCAGTCACTTCGCTCTAATGAGCTCGTCTCGGTGCTCGGAGTTAAAGGGTCCCGGATTTGCCTAAGACCCACTCCTACCGCCTTTCTCCAGGACAACCAACGCCTGGTAGACCTAACCTTCTCCGTCCCCCCATCGCACTTATGCGAGGTGCTGGAATATTAACCAGCTTCCCATCGACTACGCATTTCTGCCTCGCCTTAGGGGCCGACTCACCCTGCGTCGATTAACGTTGCGCAAGGAAACCTTGGGCTTTCGGCGTGAGGGCTTTTCACCCTCATTATCGTTACTCATGTCAGCATTCGCACTTCCGATACCTCCAACGGACTTCTCAATCCGCCTTCGACGGCTTACGGAACGCTCCTCTACCGCGCACAACAAGTTGTGCACCCCAAGCTTCGGTTTATCACTTAGCCCCGTTAAATCTTCCGCGCAGACCGACTCGACCAGTGAGCTATTACGCTTTCTTTAAAGGATGGCTGCTTCTAAGCCAACCTCCTGGCTGTCTGTGCCTTTCCACATCGTTTCCCACTTAGTGATAATTTGGGACCTTAGCTGTGGGTCTGGGTTGTTTCCCTTTTCACGACGGACGTTAGCACCCGCCGTGTGTCTCCCATGCATTCTGTCCTGGTATTCGGAGTTTGCAATGGTTTGGTAAGTCGCAATGACCCCCTAGCCATAACAGTGCTCTACCCCCAGGAAGATTCACATGAGGCGCTACCTAAATAGCTTTCGAGGAGAACCAGCTATCTCCGGGTTCGATTAGCTTTTCACTCCTAATCACACCTCATCCCCTACCTTTGCAACGGGAGTGGGTTCGGGCCTCCAGTTGATGTTACTCAACCTTCACCCTGGGCATGACTAGATCACCCGGTTTCGGGTCTATTACCCGCGACTATGCGCCCTTATCAGACTCGGTTTCCCTTCGCCTCCCCTATACGGTTAAGCTTGCCACGAACAATAAGTCGCTGACCCATTATACAAAAGGTACGCCGTCACCCTTACGGGCTCCGACTGCTTGTACGCACACGGTTTCAGGGTCTATTTCACTCCCCTCTCCGGGGTTCTTTTCGCCTTTCCCTCACGGTACTGGTTCACTATCGGTCGGTCAGGAGTATTTAGCCTTGGAGGATGGTCCCCCCATGTTCAGACAGGGTTTCTCGTGCCCCGCCCTACTCAATTTCATCGAAATGGCCCTTTCGCATACAGGGCTATCACCTTCTATGGCCGGTCTTTCCAGGACCGTTTTGCTAGAACCAAATCGACTTTTGGGCTGTTCCCCGTTCGCTCGTCACTACTCAGGGAATCTCGGTTGATTTCTTTTCCTACGGTTACTTAGATATTTCAGTTCACCGCGTTCGCCTCCAGCAGCTATGTATTCACTGCAGGATACTGCCGAAGCAGTGGGTTTCCCCATTCGGACATTGCCGGATCAAAGCTTGTTGCCAGCTCCCCGACACTTTTCGCAGGCTACCACG
>NZ_JBDJMU010000002.1:0-97500 GCF_039674105.1 Luteimonas sp. TWI596 | reverse complement strand
GGCCGACCTCAGCGTCGATGCAGCGTTGCGGGGCGCGCATTGTGCACAAGACCGTCACATTTGCATAGCGTTATTTTCACCGCCGCCACCTTGACCGCCGTCGGCGCTTGTCCAAAGGTGTGGGCTTCTCCTTCGAGGCGACTTGGCCATGCGTGCGATCCGTGTCCTGATGCTGTGTCTGTTCGCGGCGCTGCTGCCTGCATGTGCGAGCGGTACGCCCTGGGTCGAGCTGGCGGGCCACCGGTACCAGGTGGAAATCGCCACTACCGACGAGGCCCGCGCCCGCGGCCTGATGTTCCGCGACACGCTCGCAGACGGCCACGGCATGCTGTTCGTGCACGAGATCGAGGCGCCGCAGGCCTACTGGATGAAGAACACCCGCATCGCGCTCGACATCCTGTACTTCGATGGCGATCGCCGCCTGGTCTCCCAGCAACGCGACGTGCCGCCGTGCTCGGCCGGCAACCGCTGCCCTTCGTATCCCAGCAAGGCGCCGGCGCGCTACGTGCTCGAACTCAATGCCGGCGAGGCGCAGCGCATCGGCCTGCGCGATGGCGCAGTGCTGACGCTGTCGCCGGCGATCCATGTGCCTTGAACGATCCGCGGGGCGCGGCGAGACGCCGGAGCAGCCGCCGCTGAGCTGGGCGCAGGTCGGCGGGATGGCGCCCGCCGCGTTGCCGCTATTCGAGGCGGCCTTGCTGGTCGCGCGCGACGAGTACCCGGACCTCGACGCTCGCCCGTTCGTGGCCCGGATGCAGGCGCATGCGGCGCATCTGCGGATCGAGGTCGATGCGATCGAGGCCGGCCCTTTGAAGATGCAGGCGATCAACCGGCACCTGTTCGAAGAGGTGGGCTACACCGGCGACCAGGCGACCTACTACGATCCCCGCAACAGCTACCTGAGCGATGTGATCGCGCGTCGGCTCGGCAATCCGATCTCGCTGGCGATCGTGCAGTGCGAGGTGGCGCGCCGGCTCGGCGTCCCGCTGACGGGCATCTCGTTTCCCGGCCACTTCCTGGTCCGGCTACCGGTCGGCGACGGCATGCTGATCATGGACCCGTTCAACGGCGGGCGGCCGCTCGACATCGACGAGTTGCGCATGCGTGCGGCGGCGCACCTGGGCGGGGCGGCGCCCGACGACGACGCACTGGCCGCGCTGCTGCGCCCGGCCACGGCACGCGCGACGGTGATGCGGATCCTGCGCAATCTGCATGCGGGCTATCGTGAGGCGGGCGACTGGGCGCGCGCGGCGCGCTGCGCCGACCGCCTGCTGACCCTGCATCCGGGCGTATGCGATGCACTGCGCGACCGCGGGCTCGCCTACCTGGCGCTGGGGCACATGGCGGGCGCGCGCGACGACCTGGCCCGCTACCTGCAGGCGGCGCCCGAGGCCGAGGATGCCGATGCGATCCGTGAGCGGTTGGTCGAGGCCGGCCTGCATCGCCATCGCGCGCACTGACCCGCCGCGAGCGCGCGCCCGGCCGAGCGCCGTGGACTCAGAGCACCATCATCTCGAAGTCGTCCTTGGTCACGCCGCAGTCGGGACAGGTCCAGGTCTCGGGCACATCTTCCCAGCGCGTGCCCGGCGCGATGCCCTCCTCGGGCAGGCCCGCCGCCTCGTCGTAGAGGAAACCGCAGACCACACACATCCACGTGCGGTAGGCGGTCTGCGTCGAAGTGTCGTTCATCGGATAATGGCGGCTGCAGCGGTGTCGGTCCGGAGCCGCATTGTCCCATCGCGTCCCGTGGACCGGAACCCATGCCGATGAACGCTTCCCCGATCGAGCCGCCGCGCGGGCTGTACCTCCTTACACCTGATGAGATCGACACCGCACGGCTGCTGGCGCGGGTCGCCAGCGTGCTGCCGCATGCGACCTGGCTGCAGTACCGCAACAAGCGCGCCGACGCAGCGCTGCGACGGGCGCAGGCCAGCGCATTGCTGGGGCTGTGCCGGGCCACCGGCGTGCCGTTGCTGGTGAACGACGACTGGCGGCTGGCGGCCGAACTCGGCGCCGACGGCGCACATCTGGGCGAGGACGATGGCGCGCTCGTCGAGGCGCGGGCGGCGCTGGGTGCGCAGGCGATCCTCGGCGCGTCCTGCTACGACGACGGCGCACTCGCTGTGCGCGCGGTCGAGTCCGGCGCCAGCTACGTCGCCTTCGGCAGCTTCTATCCCTCGCCCACCAAGCCGGCGGCGCGGCGCGCACGTCCCGCACTGCTGCGCGAGGCGGCCGCGCTGGGTGTGCCGCGGGTGGCGATCGGCGGCATCACCCCGGACAATGCACGCACGCTCGTCGCGGCCGGCGCGGATCTGGTCGCCGTCGTCAGCGGCGTCTTCGATGCGCCGCACCCCGCCGGCGCCGCGCGCGCCTACCGCGCCTGCTTCGGGCTCTGAGCCCGCCCCTCTTTTCTGGAGTCGTCATGGATACCGCCCGTTCGCAAGCTCTGTTCGCCCGCGCCCGCACGCTGCTGCCCGGCGGCGTCAATTCGCCGGTGCGCGCGTTCAAGTCGGTCGGCGGCGAGCCGTTCTTCGTGCAGCGCGCCGACGGCCCGTACCTGTTCGACGTCGACGACAATCGCTACATCGACTACGTCGGCTCCTGGGGCCCGATGATCGTCGGCCACAACCATCCCGAGGTGCGGCAGGCGGTCAAGCGCGCGATCGGCGATGGACTGTCGTTCGGCGCGCCGTGCCCCGCCGAGGTGACGATGGCCGAGCGCATCACCGCGCTGGTGCCCTCGTGCGAGATGGTGCGCATGGTCAATTCGGGCACCGAGGCCACGCTGTCGGCGATCCGCCTGGCGCGCGGCGCGACCGGTCGCAGCTGCATCGTGAAGTTCGAAGGCTGCTACCACGGCCACGGCGATTCGTTCCTGGTCAAGGCCGGCAGTGGCGCGCTGACCTTCGGCGTGCCGACCTCGCCGGGCGTGCCCAAGGCGCTGGCCGATCTCACGCTGACCCTGCCCTACAACGACTTCGACGCCGCCACCGAGTTGTTCGCGCGCGCCGGCGACCAGATCGCCGGGCTGATCATCGAACCGGTGGTCGGCAACGCCAACTGCCTGCCGCCGCGCGAGGGCTACCTGCAGCATCTGCGCGCGTTGTGCACGCAGCACGGTGCGCTGCTGATCTTCGACGAGGTGATGACCGGCTTCCGCGTCGCGCTCGGCGGCGCGCAGGCGCGCTACGGGGTGACGCCGGACCTGAGCACGTTCGGCAAGATCATCGGCGGCGGCATGCCGGTGGGTGCCTATGGCGGCCGGCGCGCATTGATGGAACAGATCGCACCGGCCGGCCCGATCTATCAGGCCGGCACCCTGAGCGGCAATCCGGTGGCGATGGCGGCCGGGTTGGCGATGCTCGACCTGATTTCCGAGCCGGGCTTCCACGAGGCGCTCGAGGCCGCGACGCACACGCTCTGCGACGGCCTGGAAGCGGCGGCGCGCGAAGCCGGCGTGCCGTTCACGACCACCCGCGTCGGCGCGATGTTCGGGCTGTTCTTCACCGACCAGCCGAGTGTGGACACCTACGCGCAGGCCGTCGCCTGCGACACGGCGGCCTTCAACCGGTTCTTCCAAGCGATGCTCGAACGCGGCGTGTTCCTCGCGCCGTCGGCGTTCGAGGCCGGGTTCCTGTCCTCGGCGCACAATGCCGATGTGATCGGCGCGACCCTCGAAGCCGCTCGCAGCGCATTCCCGATCGTCGGGGCGTCATGAAGCCGGCGGGCGGCCCGGCGCAGGCGTCCGATCCGCAGGCCAGCGTGTTCGAACGCGACTTCCTGCCCGGCAGCCCGACGGGGGTTCGCAACCTCTGCTATCGGTTGCTGTTCCACCACGACACGCCCGCCGAACGCAACTTCGATCTCGCCCTGATCGCGACGATCGTGACCAGCGTCGTCGTCGTTCTGCTCGACAGCGAACCGTCGATCAAGGCGCGCTGGCACCAGGCGTTGCTGGTCGCGGAATGGGTGTTCACCGTCCTGTTCACGATCGAGTACGGCCTCCGCCTGTGGGCCGTCCGGCGTCCGTTGCGTTACGCCACGAGCTTTTTCGGCGTCATCGACCTGCTGGCGATCCTGCCCAGCTATCTGTCGCTGCTGGTCGCCGGCAGCCAGTACCTGCTGGTGATTCGGGTCCTGCGGCTGTTGCGCATCTTCCGCGTCCTCAAACTGGTGCAGTACTCGTCCGAGGCTGGGGTGCTGATCGGCGCCCTGGTGCGCAGTCGGCGCAAGATCGCGGTCTTCGTGTGCACGGTGGTGACGATCGTGGTCATCTTCGGCGCGCTGATGTACGTCATCGAAGGCCCGGCGCACGGCTTCACGTCGATCCCGACCGGCATGTACTGGGCGGTCGTGACGATGGGCACCGTCGGCTTCGGCGACATCTCCCCGGGCACGCCGTTCGGCCGTTTCATCACTTCGATCCTGATCCTGATCGGCTACAGCATCATCGCCGTGCCGACCGGCATCTACACCGCCGAACTCGCCAGCACCCTGCGTCCGAAGCGGCGCCACGTCCGCTGCGACGGGTGTGCGCTGACCGACCACGAACAGGGTGCGCTGTATTGCCGGCATTGCGGCCACAGCCTGCCCGCCGACGACGCTTCGCGTTGAGCGCACGGCCCCGACCGGCGCTGGTGCTGTTCGACTTCGACGGCGTGCTTGCACACTACACGCATGCGACACGCTTGGCCGCGCTGGCACGCGCCGCAGGCTGCTCGGCAGCCCGGGTCGACGCGGCGCTGTTGGATTCGGGTCTGGAGCGGGCCTACGACAGTGGCGCGATCGACACCGCGACCTATCTGCAGCGGCTGGGCGCGGCACTGGGCGGCAGCATCGACGCCAAGACGTGGATCGACGCACGCGTGAGCGCCAGCCGCGTGGATCCCGCGGTCCTGGCGCTTGTGACGTTGGTCGCACAGCGCGTGCCGATCGGCGTGCTCAGCAACAACGGCGCGCTGATGGCCGAGGCGATGCGCCGCATCGTCGCGCCACTGTTCCCGGCGCTCGACGGCCGTGTGCTGTGCAGCGGCGCGCTGCAGGCGCGCAAGCCCGAGCGCGCGATCTTCGAGCGGGCCCTCGCGCACTTCGGCGTCGAGGCCCGGCACATGCTGTTCGTCGACGATCTGTTCGCCAACGTGCGCGGTGCACGCGCCGCCGGGCTGCAGGCCGACACCGTGCACGACGCGCGCTCGCTGCGGCGGGTGCTGCGACGGCATGGGCTGCCCTAGACAGCCCATACGATGCGATCGGCGCAGCATGCGCCGCCACCCATCACCCCGCCGCGAGATGATCGGCCAGCGCGGCGCGCAGGCGCGCCAGGCCTTCGGTGATGTCGGCGTCGGTGATGTTGAGCGCGGGCACGAAGCGCAGCACGTCGGGCCCGGCCTGCAGCAGCAGCAGGCCGTGGTGCGCGGCGCGGTCGAGGATCGCGGCGGCCTGTCCGGCGTGCTCGGGGCGCAGCACGGCGCCGAGCATCAAGCCGCGGCCACGGACCTCGGAGAACAGACCGAACTCGGCATCGAGCGCGGCCAGACCATCGCGCAGCGCGCGCGACTGGCGCGCCACGTTCTCGGCGATCTGCTTGGATGCGAGCTTGCGCAGCGCGACGCGCGCGACTGCGGCGGCCAGTGGGTTGCCGCCGAACGTGGTGCCGTGGTCGCCGAACTGCATGGCATCGCTGACCTTCGGCCCGGCCAACAGCGCGCCGATCGGAAAGCCGCCGCCGAGCGCCTTGGCCAGGGTGACGATGTCGGGCGTCGCGCCGTCCTGCTGGAATGCGAACAGCGTGCCGGTGCGTCCCATGCCGCACTGGATCTCGTCGAGCACCAGCAAGGCGTCGTGGCGATCGCACAGCGCGCGCACGGCCGCCAGGTAACCATCGGCAGCGGGCATCACCCCGCCCTCGCCCTGCACCGGCTCGAGCATCACCGCGGCGACGTCGCCACCGGCCATGGCCGCTTCGAGCTGTGCGATGTCGTTGAAGTCCACGTAGCGGAAGCCGCCGGGCAGCGGCTCGTAGCCGGCCTGGTACTTGGGCTGCGCGGTCGCGGTGACCGTGGCCAGGGTGCGACCGTGGAAGCTGCCGCGGCAGGTGACGATCACGCGGCGATCGGGGCTGCGGCCCTGCGCCGCAGCCCACTTGCGCACCAGCTTGATCGCCGCCTCGTTGGCCTCGGCCCCGGAGTTGCAAAGGAACGTGCGCGTGGCGAAGCCGCTGGCCTCGACCAGTTCGGCCGCCAGCTGCAGCGGCGGTGCGCTGTAGAACACGTTGCTGGTGTGCCACAGCTTGCCGGCCTGCTCGACCAGTGCTTTGAGGAGGTCGGGATCGTTGTGACCGAGGCCGCACACGGCGATCCCCGCCGACAGGTCCACGTACTCGCGACCGGCGTCGTCCCACAGGCGTGCGCCCTGGCCGCGTTCGAGCACGAGCGCGCGCGGCCGGTACACCGGCAGGACATAACGGGCCAGGGACAGCGGGGCGTCGGTCGCGGTGCTCATGCCGGGGAAATCGCTCGGGGAGTGGAATCGCGCATTCTCGCGCATTCGGGCGCCGACCGGACCGCCGATTCGCGGAATCCACGGGCCGAAGGCGCGTGGACGCGCTTACAGGAACAGGTCGGGCAGCAAGGGCTGGCTCGGATCGAGCGCGTAGTGCGAAAAGTCCTCGACCCCCGCCTCGCGCAGCACCTCGTCGTCGATCAGGAATTGGCCGTGGAAGCCGGCAGCGCGCCGTACCAGGATCGCGTGCGCCGCATCGCCCATGATCGCCGGGCTGCGGCCGTTGCCGCGCTCGACGCCGGGAATCATGTTCAAGGCATCGGTGCCGATCAGAGTGCGCGGCCACAACGCATTGACCGCGACCCCCTGCGGGCCGAACTCGGCCGCCAGGCCCAGCGTGACGAAGCTCATGCCCATCTTGGCCAGCGTGTAGCCGGTGTGCGGCGCCCACCACTTGGGATCGAGCGACGGCGGCGGGCACAGGGTCAGGATGTGCGGTTCGGGGGCGGCAAGCAGATGCGGCAGGCAGGCCTGCGCGCACAGGAAGCTGCCGCGGGCGTTGACCTGCTGCATCAGGTCGAAGCGCTTCATCGGCGTGTCGAGGGTGCCGCGCAGCCAGATCGCGCTGGCGTTGTTGACCAAGATGTCGATCCCGCCGAAGGCGTCGACGGTGGCGGCGACTGCGGCCCGCACTTGGTCCTCGTCGCGGATGTCGCACTTGAGTGCCAGGGCCTGGCCGCCCGCCGCGTTCACCGCGTCGGCCGCGCTGTGGATGGTACCCGGCAGCCTGGGGTTGGGCACCGACGACTTCGCGGCGATCGCGACGTTGGCGCCATCGCGCGCAGCGCGCAGGGCGATCGCCAGACCGATGCCGCGCGAGGCACCGGTGATGAAGAGCGTCTTGCCGGCCAGTGTGGACATGCCAAGTCCCGTCGATGGAGTGGTCGGACGCATTATGCGCGCGCGGCGCTGGCCGCGTTCAGGCGGCGGCGCGATACTGACCGGCCCTTCCGACCCGGGTCCTGTCGATGCGCCGTGCCGCTCTCGCCCTGTTCGCCCTGTCGCTGGCCGCCTGCGGCGGCGCGACGCCTGATGCCGCCGACGGCCCTGCATCGGCCGCACGCCCTGCTGCGCAGCCGGCCTCGGAGGCCGCATCGATGCAGGCGCCCACGGAGCCGGACACGGTCGCAGACGGCGACGATCTGGTGGTGGGGCCGGCGTCGGTCTGGCAGGGCGACCTGTCGGCCTGCCGCACCGGTACGGCAACGATCGACGACTGCATGCTGTCGACCATGCGCGCCGGCGGAGCCTCGCCCGAGGCGCTGGCCGCGACCACCCGCCTGATCGCACTCGGCGACCCTGGCCATGTCAGCGGCTGGCGCTCGATCGACGGTGTGGGCCATGCACAGATCACCTATCCGTTCCGCGCCAACACCAACGAGGGTTTGTGGCTGGTCGATGCCGACGGCCACGCGGTGGATGTGGACGAGGATGTGCTGCCGGACGGCGCGGGGCGCTCGCATCCCGACCTCGGTGCATTCTTCGAGGCGCATCCCGATGCGGTGCCGTTCGCGCCGGCCAAGGCCGCAGGCAGCCAAGCCCTGGCCGACGGCGGCCTGCGCCTGCGTTTCGAGATCCCGATGCGCAGCTGCCATGCCTGCGAGGACCTCGGCACGCTAGCGCTGGGCTACGACTTCGACGCCGACCGCCGGTACATCGGACGTCACCTCTTGGCATTGCGCGGGGCCGACTGACGGTTCTGACGGCCCACGCTCAGCTGTAGGCGCGCACCTGGCGCTGGAGCAGGTGCGGCACGATCAGCCGATGGATCGGTGCGACGGGCTGCATGTACAGATGCCCGAACGCATTGTGGACGTGCACGACCGTGGCCACTTCGAGCATGGCCGCGTCATGCCATTGCACCGCCAACTGGACGCGTAGATGCCGGTCGTCGTCTTCGAGCACGATCGCCGCGTCGCACAGCGCCTGCAGGGTGAAGATGCCGAGGCGCTCGCCCGGCCGCGGCGTGTCGCTCGCCTGCACCGCGCGCAGCGCGCCCAGGTCCTTCATGCCCAACAGCCGCAGGCTGCGATTGCGCACCGCCATCAGGCCATCGAACCAGTTCGGCACGGCGGCGGCGAGGTCGCGATAGGCCTGCAATGCCGTACGGCCGCCGCGCACGGTCTGGACCCGGCTGGCATGGCGGAAATCGGCGCCGGGCAACTGCGCGTACAGCGCACTGCGCGCGTCGGGCACGCCGGACACCACGCGCGGCGTCAAGGCTTGGGGCCTTGGCCCTCGTTGTCTTCCCACTTCAGCAGCTTGCGGGTGACCACGCGATAGACCGGCTTGCCGGTGCGGAACCACAGATCGCGCACCCAGGAGCGCCGCCGCAGCAGGCGCTGCTCGACCGGGGTGAGCGCGGCCCGGCAATAGGTGCGCTTGTGTTTGAGCAGGTGACGCAGGTCCTCGCGCGCGAGCAGCCGCATCCAGCGCGAACGCGGCGCGCCGACCACGGCGAGCTGGAAGTCGATGATCGCCGGCCGGCCATCGTCGAGCACCAGCCAGTTCGCCTCCTTGGCCAGGTCGTTGTGCGCCAGGCCGCGCCGATGCAGCGCCTGCAACTGGCGCCGCGCGTGGCGGAAATAGGCCAGATCGCCGTGCGGCGGACGCTGGTACATCGCCGCACCGGCCATGTAGCTGCGGTCGAGCCGCCGCCCGTCCCAGCGCAGCAGCTGGGGCACGTCGGCCATGCCGCGCACGCGGGCCAGCCCGCGCGCCTCGCGGCGCGCCAGCCACCAGGCCGGCAGCCGCAGCCACAGCGGCACGTGGCGCAGGTCCCGGCGCACGAACAGGCCGCCGTCGGCACCGCGCATCAGCGCGATGCGGCCGAAGCTGTCGGACTTGAGCGCGCGTACCTCGGTGGCGGAGTCGACGGGCGATGACATGGCCGCATTGTACGGATCGGGCCGGGGGTTAACGTCGGCCGACGCGGGGGTGGGGACAAGGCGGGCCGAGCGCGATGCCCTGCCATAATGGCGCGATGCTCAGCGACTTCTTCAACAGCCTCATCGGGTGGGTCGGCGACCACCCGGTCGCGGCCGGCATCGTGATCTTCCTGATCGCCTTCTGCGACTCGGTCATCGTGCTCGGCGCCATCGTGCCGGCGCTGCCCCTGCTGTTCGCGATCGGCGTGCTGATCGGCCTGGGCGAGATCTCCGGCCCGTATGCGGTCGCCTGCGCCGCGCTCGGCGCACTGGCCGGCGACGGGCTGAGCTACTGGGTCGGCCGCCGCTGGGGCCACGGGCTGCGGACGGTGTGGCCGTTCCACAAGTTTCCGCAGCTGCTCGATCGCGGCGAGACCCTGTTCCGCCGCAACGCCATCAAGAGCATCCTGATCGCGCGCTACGTCGGCGCCATCCGGCCGTTCGTGCCCGCGATCGCCGGCATCGCGAAGATGCCGTTGCGGCGCTACCTGCCGGTCAGCGGCGTGGCCTGCCTGTCGTGGGGCGCGCTGTTCCTGGCGCCGGGCTGGCTGTTCGGCGCGTCCTATGATGCGGTCGCCGCGGTCGCCGACCGGCTGGCGATCGTGCTCGGTGCGCTGGTCGCGGTGCTGGCGCTGGCCTGGGCGATCGTGCTCTACACCTATCGCTGGTTCGACGCGCACGCCAACAGCCTGCTCGCGCGCTTGCTCGGCTGGACGCGTCACCATCCACGGCTGGGTCGCTACGCGGCGGCGCTGGTCGATCCGCGGCGCCCGGAATCGGCTTCGCTGGCGATCCTGGCGGTCTGCCTGCTGGCGATCGGCTGGGCCTGGTTCGCCCTGCTCGCGACGGTGATCATGCGCGGCGAGCCGCTGCTGCTCGACCAGACCGTGTTCCAGTTCATGTACGAACTGCGCAACCCGCTGGCGGACCGGCTGATGGCCGGCCTGGCCTCGATCGGCGATGTGCATGTGCTCGGTCCGGCGGTCGCATTGACGCTCGGCTGGTTGATCTGGCGGCGCCGCTGGCTGGGCGCGGCGCATTGGCTGGCGGCGCTGGCCTTCGGCATGGCGCTGACCGCGCTGCTGGGCGCGGTGATCGACATGCCCAGGCCGCCGACCGCGCATGGTGGCTTCGGCTTCCCGGCGGTCGAGATCACGATGGCGACGATCGTCTTCGGCTTCTTTGCGGTGCTGATCGCACGCGAGCTGCCCGGTCGCTCGCGGGTCTGGCCGTACCTGGTGTCGGGCGCGGTGGTCGCGGTGCTGGGCTTTGCGCGGCTGTACCTGGGCGCGCACTGGCTCAGCGACATCGTCGGCGGCATGTTGCTGGGCATCGTCTGGCTGCTGGTGCTGGGCATCGCCTATCGCCGCCATGTGGACCGCTCGTTCTGGATGCGGCCGGTGGCGACGATCTTCTATGTCACCTTCGCGCTGGCCGCGCTGTGGCATGCGCCCCGCGCGGTCGATCCGTTGCTGGCGCGTTTCGTCGCATCCCCCCCGGCGTGGACCATGACGGTCGGCGACTGGTGGGCACGCGACTGGTCGCAGTTGCCCGGCCAGTTGCGCGAGCGCGACCCGGCCCATCGCTGGCCGCTGGACCTGCAGGTCGCCGGCCCGCTGTCGCCGCTGCAGGCCCGGCTCCAGGCGCAGGGCTGGGAGGTTCAGCCGCAGGCCGACTGGATGCAGGTGCTCAATCTGCTCGACGACGATGTGCCATCTGCCAACAAGCCGGTGCTGCCGGCCACGCTCGATACCAATGCAGAATCGCTGTTGATGCGTCGGGTGACCGACGAATCCCGGATCGAGGTCCTGCGGCTGTGGCGTGCCCCGGTGCAGCTCGACGATGCGCAGCCGCTGTGGCTGGGCACCAGCCAGTCGATGCTGCTGACCCGACCGCTCGGCCTGTTCAGCTTATGGCAGCCGCAGCCCGATGCGCACGGCGTGCATCTGGGCTTGCGCGACGTGCTGACGGGGTTCGAATGGCGCGAGGACGTGCATCCGCAATCGGGCGTACCGACCTTGCGGCTGCGCATCGCCGGCGACGGCTCAGTCGTCGACCAGCCGCAGTAGGCTCTCCAGGCGAATGTCCGGGTCGTCCTGCTGCAGCAGCTGCTGGCGCTGGGAGGCGGCCAGCGGCAGCAGTTCGGCCAACCGCCAACCGACCCACGCCGCATCGTCGAACCGGGGTTCGGGGAACGCGCGGTCGGCGCCGTCGATGCGTTCGAGTATCTTGCGCAGCACCACGCCCAGCAGGGCGTGCTCGGGCTGCAGCTCGATCGCCGGATCGGGTGCGCACCAGTCGACATCGGCAACCACCAGCCCGTTGTCGCGGACGCGGGTACGCTCGACGCGAAAGCGTCGTGCGCCGCGCACACGCAGCCGCAGCAAGCCATCGGCGCCGGTGTCGAAATCCTCGATCAACGCTTCGGTGCCGACGCCGGCCGGCGTTGCCGGCCCGCCGACCTCGCCACCCTCGAGGATCAGGCAGATTCCGAAGCTGCTGCCCCGACGACCGCATTCGCGGAGCATGTCGAGATAGCGCGACTCGAACACGCGCAGTGCCAGCGACGCACCAGGCAGCAGCACGGCATCGAGTGGGAACAACGGCAGCGATGCGGATGTCGTCATGCCGCCATCCTAGTGGCTGCACGACGGCATCGTCATCCTGCGTGGCGTGCCGCCCGCGCGCCGGCACGTTGCCGGGCCGGCGTGCAGACGGTCTCGCTCGCGATCAGAAGCTGTACTTGATGTGCGTGTGCACGCGCTGCAGATCGCCTTCCAGGCCGTTCTCCAGACGTCGATCGGCCCAGCTCAGTTCGCCGCCGACGTCGAGGTTGCGGGCCGGCGAATAGATCATGTTCACGCGCAACGACTGCGCACGCTCGGTGACGCTGCCGCCGGTCAACAGCGGGTCGTTGTCGAGCGAGGCGAGCGAGTAGATGACATTGCCGCGCAACTTGGTCGAGAACGCGTGCCGCCATGCGGCAAAACCGCCGTAGCCGCGTTGGCTGTGCAGGCGGCCGTCGGCGTCGAGCACGGTGTCGCTGCCAAGCGCGAAGCCGAGATACCGGCCGATGCCGTCGCCGCCGCTGACCATGTAGCGGAGATCGTCGTTGGCGCCGAGGTTGAACCGGCCCGAGACGCTGAGCGCCGCGCCCGACGCGCTGGCATCGCCGCTGCGGAAGCGACGCGCCAGGCCGGCGACGGTGAAGTGGCCCCAGTCGCCGCGGGTGATCCAACGCGCGGTGACGTCGGGCAGCCGGTCGTCACCGCTGTTGAAGCGCGCGGCACGCGACAGGTACGGGGTCACCGTGGTCTGCGGATTCTCCACCGAGACCGACCACGGGCCGCGCGTGTAGCGCAGCTGCGCCTGGCGGTTGAAGACCGTGCCCTCGGATGGTCCGGTGAAGTCGACCGCGTCAGGCAGCGCCGCGACATCCTGGAAGTTCGACCATGTCTGGCCGGCGAGCCAGCCGTTGTAGCTGACGTAGGCCTGGCGCAGGGTCAGCGCATAGGTGTTGGTGATCACCTCGTTGCCGGCCAGCGCGTTGCTGCCACCGCCGTACATGTCGGCCTCGATGTAGGCCTTGATCGTCTTGCCGGTGTCGGTGACGGTGTCGGCGCCCAGCCAGAAGCGCGAGAACTGCGCGTGCACATCGCTGTAGGTGCTGCTCTGGCCCTGGCCGTCGGCCGCGACCGGGGTCGCGCCAGGGAAGTAGAACAGCCGGCCGGGCGAGCCGTCGGCGATCTGCCCGTCGCTGGTGCGCGTGGTCATCGCATCGAACTTGATGAAGCCGCCGAACGAGAACGTGGTGCCGGGCGCCGCGCCGGGCATCATCGGGTTACGGGCGGGCGCCGCGCTGCCCGAAGCTGCCGCCGCCGGGGCGGTGGCCGCAGTCGCAGTCGCCGGCACCGCTGCGGTCGTGGCCGGCGGCGGAGTGCCGCGATGACTGTCGAGCAGCGCGCGCAGTTCGCGCATTTCGCGCTCCATCTGGCCCAGTCGCGCCTCGACCGCGGCGACGTCGACGTCCTGCGCCGACACCGGCGCGATGCAGGCGGCCGCGACGGCCAGGGCGATCGGCGACAGCCATCGCTTCGCGTTGGATCTGGACATGTGGTTCCCCTCTCCCAAGCAGCGGCCCGCCCCGGGCTGGAGCGGCGACCGAAAGCAGCGGCGCCGGCGCGGCGGCCGGCCCGGCGGCTCAGACGAAGCGCAGGCCCGTCGAGCCGAGTCCGTCGACGCGGACCTGGACGTTGTCGCCCGCCTCGACGGCGACGGCGGCGGTGATCGCGCCCGAGAGCACGACACTGCCGGCCGGCAGCGACTGGCCGCGGGCGTGCAGCATGTCGACCAGCATCGCGACCGCGAGCGCGGGATTGCCCAGCACCGCGGCGCCAGCGCCGACCTCGACGACCTGGCCGTTCTTCTCCAGCACCACACCCGTGGTCTCCAGGTCGATGCCCTGCGGCGCGGTCGGACGCGAGCCGATCACGTAGCGCGCGGCCGAGGTGTTGTCGGCGATCACGCTGGGCAGGTCGAAGCGGAAGTTCTCGTAACGCGAGTCGATGACCTCGATCGCCGGCAGCAGGCACAGCGTCGCCGCCATGACCTGTTCGGGCGTGCAGCCCGGCCCCTGCAATGCATCGCGCATCACGAAGGCGATCTCGGCCTCGACCTTGGGATGGATCAGCTTTGCGGCCTCGATCTCGGCGCCGTCATCGACCGCGTTGTCGCTGCCCAGAAAACCGTAGATCGGTGTGTTGACGCCCATCTGCTGCATCTTGGCGTACGAGGTCAGTCCCATCTTCATGCCGACGCAGCGCACACCGCGCGCCTGCTTGTGCGCGCGCAGCGCATCCTGGATGCGGTAGGCGTCCTCGATCGACAGCGCGGGATGCGCATCGGTGATCTTGACCGTGTCGCGCACGTCGCGCTCGGCGTCGTGCAGCAGGGTCGCCAGTTGCGCGACCGTCTCCTGGGACAGGCTCATGCCGTGGCCTCCTGTGTCGAGGCGGCGCCTTCGTGGGCGCGCACCATGTCGAGCGCGACGTCGACGATCATGTCTTCCTGGCCGCCGACCATGCGTCGCTTGCCCAGCTCGACCAGGATGTCGACCGCGCTGAGGCCGAAGCGCTCGGCCGCGGCTTCCGCGTGGCGCAGGAAGCTCGAATACACGCCGGCATAGCCCAGCGCCAGGGTTTCGCGATCGACGCGCACCGGACGCTCCTGCAGCGGGCGCACGATGTCGTCGGCGGCGTCCATCAGCCTGCGCAGGTCGCAACCGTGTCGCCAGCCCAGCCGCGAGGCGGCGGCGATGAACACTTCGAGCGGGGCATTGCCGGCGCCTGCGCCCATGCCCGCCAGACTGGCGTCGATGCGGTCGCAGCCTTCCTCGACCGCGACGATCGAATTGGCGACGCCGAGGGACAGGTTGTGATGGGCGTGGATGCCGGTCTGGGTGCGCGCATCGAGCACGTCCTTGAACGCGCGGAAGCGCGCGCGCACATCCTGCATGCCCAGCGCCCCGCCCGAGTCGACGACGTACACGCACGAGGCGCCGTAGCTTTCCATCTTCTTCGCCTCGCCGGCGAGCGCGGCCGGTTCGGCCATGTGGCTCATCATCAAAAAGCCCACCGCATCCATGCCCAGCGCATTGGCCGCCTCGATGTGCTGGCGCGAGACGTCGGCCTCGGTGCAATGGGTGGCCACGCGGACCACGCGGGCGCCGGCGGCGTGGGCGTTCTTCAGGTCGTGGACCGTGCCGATGCCCGGCAGCAGCAGGGTCGCGACCTTCGCGTGCTGCACCGTCTCGGCGACCGCCGCAATCCATTCGACGTCGCTGTGCGCGCCGAAGCCGTAGTTGAACGACGCCCCCTGCAAGCCGTCGCCGTGCGCGACCTCGATCGAATCCACGCCCGCGGCATCGAGCGCGCCGGCGATCCGGCGCACCTGGTCCAGCGTGTACTGGTGGCGCACCGCATGCGAGCCGTCGCGCAGGGTGACGTCGGAAATGGTGAGCTTGCGGTCGTTCATCGGGTCGGCTCCGGCTGCGCGGCTGCCAGGCGCGCGGCGATGCGCTCGCCGGTGGCCAGGGCCGCGGAAGTCATGATGTCGAGATTGCCGGCGTAGGCCGGCAGGTAATGCGCGGCGCCCTCGACCTCGAGGAACACCGAGGTCTTTAGGCCCGTCGTCGGGCCGATCCCGGGCACATTGCAGGGCCGCTCGATACGTTCGAACTGCACGGCCTGCTTGAGCCGGTAGCCGGGCACGTGGCGCGCCACGTCGGCGACCATCGCCTCGATCGCTGCGGCGATGGTCGCGGTGTCGGCCTCCTCGGACAGCACGTAGACCGTATCGCGCATCAGCAACGGCGGCTCGGCCGGATTGAGCACGATGATCGCCTTGCCCTTGCGCGCCCCGCCCACCGCCTCGATCGCACGCGAGGTGGTCTCGGTGAACTCGTCGATGTTGGCGCGCGTGCCCGGCCCTGCGGAGCGGCTGGAGATCGAGGCGACGATCTCGGCGTAGTGCACCGGTGCGACGCTGGCGACGGCCGCTACGATCGGAATCGTCGCCTGTCCCCCGCAGGTGACCATGTTGACGTTCGGCGCGTCGATGTGCGCCTCGAGGTTGACGGTCGGCACGCAGTAGGGACCGATCGCGGCGGGCGTGAGGTCGACCACGCGGATGTCCGGGCGCGCTTGCCGCAGGACTGCATCGTTGCGCACATGCGCGCCGGCGGACGTGGCGTCGAACACCACCTGCACGTCGTCGAACAACGGCGAGGCGACCAGCCCCTCGACGCCCGCATCGCAGGTCTGCACGCCCATCGCACGCGCGCGCGCCAGCCCGTCGGAGGCCGGATCGATGCCGACCAGCGGGCCCATGGCCAGGTGCTGGCCGTGGCGCAGGATCTTGATCATCAGATCGGTGCCGATGTTGCCGGGACCGATCACGGCTGCCTTGACGGGCATGGGGACTCCTCGAAACGTTGAAGCGGGCGTGGGGAAGTGCGGACGCGGCGTGCGTCGGTCAGTCGAAATGCAGGTCGAGGGCGCCAAGGCCGCCGACCCGCAGGCGCAGGTGATCGCCGCGCACGACCGGGGTCAGCGGGACCAGGGCGCCGGAGAGCACGGTGTCGCCGGCACGCAGGCCATCGCCCAGGCGCCCGAGCTGGTTGGCCAGCCAGACCACGCAATTGAGCGGTGAACCCAGCGCTGCGGCGCCGGCGCCGGTGGACAGCAGTGCGCCGTTCTTCTCGAGCACCATGCCGCAGGTGCCCAGGTCCAGGGCCTGCGGCGAGACCCGCGTGCGCGAGGTGACGAACGCGGCCGCGGACGCGTTGTCGGCGACCGTATCGAGGATGCCGATCTTCCAGTCGCGGATGCGCGAGTCGACGATCTCGAAGCATGCCGACACCGATTCGGTCGCCAGCAGCACGTCGTGCAGGCCGATCCCGGGGCCGGCCAGGTCGCGCTTGAGATGGAACGCGATCTCGCCCTCGGCACGCGGCGCGATCATCCCGGCCACCGCGACCGCACCACGGTCGGAATGCTCCATGCGATCGGTCAGCACGCCGAAATCGGGCTGGTCGACACCGAGCATGCGCTGCACGGCGACGCTGGTCAGGCCGATCTTGCGACCGACCACGCGTTCGCCCTCGGCGACGCGCCGGGCGATGCCGGCCTGTGCGATCGCGTAAGCGCCGGCCAGGTCCAGGCCATCGACGCGTCCGGTCAGCGGCGCGATCGGCGCGGCGTCGCGCAACGCGGCGTGCAGGGCATCGGCATGCACGGTCGAATCGATGCTCATGCCGCGCCCCCGGCGGGCGTCGGCGGATCACTCTTGAGCGTAGTGCCGACAGCGAAGCGGTTGGCCGGCACTTCGGTGACCATCACGCGGATCGAGGCGAGCGGCGCGTCCAGCGTCTCGCTGGCCACGCGCGCGACCTCGCGGATGCAGCGCTCCACGCGGGCGGTGTCCCGGCCTTCGACCAGGGTGATCTGGATGATGGGCATGGTGTCTCCTTGGGGGGCAAATCAGGCGAGCTCGCGGCCCTTGGTCTCGGGCAGGAACAGCCAGACGATCAGACCGGCCAGCGCGAAGAACGCCGCGGTCGTCACCAGGCCGCTGCCGACGCCGTAGCGCGTGGAGATGAAGCCGATCAGGAACGGTGCGATCGCCGCGATCGCGCGGCCGCCGTTGTAGACGAAGCCCTGCGCGGTGGCGCGGATCGAGGTCGGGAACAGTTCGGCGAACGTCGGCGCAAAGCCGCTGTAGAAACCGGTGCCGAAGTACGCGACCACGATGCCGAACACCATCAGCATGTCGGGCGAGCGGATCGTCGCGAACACCGGCACCACGACTGCCGAGGCCAGGAAGAACAGCAGGAACGCCTTCTTGCGGCCAATGCGGTCGGCGAAGTAGCCGAAGGTGATGAAGCCGGCGGCCGCACCGACCTGCATGATCACGATCCAGATCGTCGACTTCACCAGGTCCAGCCCCGGGCCGCCGTCGGCCACCGGGGTCGCGAGGTAGGTCGGGATCCAGGTGAACAGGCCCCAGTAGCCGCACATCGCCGCGGTGGTGAAGGCCAGGCCGATCCAGGTGTTGCGGGCGAACGGCCCGCCGAACAATTCGCGCACGGTCTCGCCGAAGCCCAGCCGCCGGGTCTGGTTGCGCCAGATCTCCGGCTCCTCGACATGGCGACGCACATAGAACGCCAGCAGCGCGGGCAGCAGGCCGACCGCGAACACCCAGCGCCAGCCACCGACCGGGATCACCAGCGCGGCGACCACCGCGGCGGCGGCGTAGCCGGCCGCGAACGCGCTCTGCACCCAGGCCATGACCTTGCCGCGGTGCTTCGCAGGCCAGGTCTCGCTGACCAGCGCCGAGCCCGCCGACCATTCGCCGCCGACCCCGAGGCCGACGATGATCCGGAACAGCATCAGTTGCCCGAGGGTGTCGGCCAGACCGCACAGGGCGGTGCCGATCGAGTAGCAGATGATGCTGAGCATCATCGAACGTGCCCGGCCCAGCCGGTCGGCGAGGAAGCCGAAGACCAGGCCGCCGGCGGCGGTGGCCATCAACGTCGCCGACATCACCAGGCCGGCCGACGACTTGTCCATGCCCAGGTCGACGATCACGTACTTGATGACCATCGCGAACAGCATGAGATCCATGATGTCGAGCATCCAGCCCAGATAGGCCGAGTTGAACGCGCGCCATTGCTGCTTGCTCGCGCCCTTCCACCAGCGCTCGCCGGTCCCCTGCCCCGCACCTGCCGTGTTCTGCGCCATTGCACGCCCTCCCGAGGCGATTCTTGAGGGGGTGTGCCCCCGGCCGTTTGTATCGTTGCTCGATACCCAGGTATCACTATACGATAAGTCTCGACTGAAGAGTCAAGACCGTATTTTTGTATCGATCACCGAAACAAGGAACTGCCATGTCCAGCCTGATGCTGCGCCTGTTCGAAGACGAACTGCCTGCCCACTGCCCGCCGGTTTATCTGCCGTCCGCCCCGCGCGCGCTGTACCTGGCGCAGGGCGAGGCCACGGTGGAGGACGCCGTGTCGGGCACGTTGCTGTTGCAGGGGGCGGCGCGGGTCGGCGACGACGCGCTGACGCTCAACACCGGTGCCGCGCCGGTCCGCATCTGGCGCTGGGAACTGTCGACCGCCGCCTCGGCCGCGCCGGGCCTGCCCTCGGCGCCGGCCACCCGCACGGTGCTCAAGCTCGAAGCGCCTGTTGAACTCGACCCCGGGTTCGACTGGCTGATGCGCTGCGACGAGGTGGGCTTCCCGCCCGGCGGGGTCGCGCTGACCCATGTGCACCAGGGCCCGGGCATCCGGATCTGCGCCGAGGGCGAAATCGGGATCGAGACCCAGGGCCGGGCGCAGCGCCACGGCCCTGGCCAGGCGTGGTTCGAGCTGGGCCCCGCCCCGGTGCTGGCACCGACCACCGAGCGCGAACCCACGCGCTTCGTGCGCTGCTTCCTGCTGCCGCGCCAGCTCAAGGGCCGCAGCTCGATCCGCTACGTACGCCAGGAAGACGCCGACGCACCCAAGGTGCAGACCTATCGGGTTTTCGCGGAGCGATACATCCGTCTACCTCAGTGACATCGCCTCGGGGTACCCTGATGGGCGCGGCCTTGCCGCG
Source organism: Luteimonas sp. TWI596 (assembly GCF_039674105.1). Lineage (NCBI taxonomy): Bacteria > Pseudomonadati > Pseudomonadota > Gammaproteobacteria > Lysobacterales > Lysobacteraceae > Luteimonas > Luteimonas sp. TWI596. The sequence continues at coordinate 77,855 of NZ_JBDJMU010000002.1, read as the reverse complement.
TTCATCGGCTTCACCGCACAGGACGATCCCCATGGCCCAGGCCGGCCCCGCCTCCGACGACGCCGCGGACGCGTCGCTTCCCACCGCCATCGTGTCGCTGCAGGTCATCGACGCGCTGTCCAACGCGCCCCAGGGGCTGGGGGTCACCCAGCTGTCGCAACAGTTGGGCATGCCCAAGGCGCGCGCGCACCGCCACCTGCGTGCGCTGCGCGATCACGGCTATCTGCTCCAGGATCCGGTCACCAACCAGTACCGGGTCGGCTGGAAGCTCTATCTGCTGGGCAAGGCCTGCGTCGGCCGCTTCGACCTGACCACGCTGGCCCGGCCAGCACTCGAACGCCTGCGCGACGCCGTCGGCCAGACGATCGTCATCGCCTCCTATGCCGAGCAGGAGGTGGCGGTCATCGACGTGGTGCGCGGCACCTCGCCGCTGGAGATCAGCCTGCGGCCGGGCAGCCGTTTCCCGCACCACGCCAGCGCGCAGGGCAAACTGGTGCTGGCCTACGGGCCGGCCGCGCTGCGCGAGCAGTATCTGGCGCAGCCGCTCGAACCTGAGACGCCGCGCACGATCACCACGCATGCGCGCCTGCGCAGCGAACTCGACCGGGTCCGCGACTGCGGCTGGGCCGACGCGCCCGAGGAGCTGTTCACCGGCATCAATGCGCTCGCCGCGCCGCTGCTGCAGGCCGGCGGTGCGCTGTTTGGCACCTTGGCGATCGTCGGCTCGATCCATTACCTGCCGGCCACGGCCGACCCGGCGCACGTCGAGGCCTTGCGCCGGACGGCGGCCGAGCTATCGACGATGATGGGTTACGTCGGCGACTGATCGGCCTGGAGCCCGGCGAGAAAACGCCGCGGCGCGCCGTCGAAGCCGCCGTTGGACATGAACACCACGTGGTCGCCCTCGCGCGCCAGCGCCGCGAGCGCGTCCAGCAGCGCGTCGGCATCGGGCACCGTGCGCGCCTGCCCACGCACCGCCTCGACCACGCGCTGCGCGTCCCAGGCCAATTCCGGCCGATGCAGGAACACCACCGCATCGGCGGCCTCGAGTGACGGCGCCAGGGCCTGCGCATGCGCGCCCAGGCGCATCGAATTGCTGCGCGGCTCCATCGCCACGACGATCCGCGCCTCCCCGACCTTCGCCCGCAGCCCGGCCAGGGTGGTGGAGATCGCGGTGGGGTGATGCGCAAAGTCGTCGTAGACGGTGATCCCGCGGGCGCGGCCGAGCAGCTCGAGCCGGCGCTTGACGCTGCGAAAGCGCGCGAGCGCCGGCATCACATCCGCCGGATCGACGCCGACCGCCGCGCAGGCCGCCAGTGCGGCCAGCGCATTGAGCACGTTGTGGTCGCCGAGCAGCGGCCAGTCGACCGTGCCCACATCCATGCCGCGGCGGCGGACCCGGAACGCGCTGCCGTCGGCGGCGATGCGTTCGGCGCTCCACTCGAACGCGGGGTCGAAGCCGAAGCGCTCGACCGGCGTCCAGCAGCCCATCGCCAGCACCTCGCCCAGGCGCGCGTCATGGCCATTGACGATCAGCCGTCCGCGGCCGGGCACGGTGCGCACCAGGTGGTGGAACTGACGCTGGATCGCGGCGACATCGGGAAAGATGTCGGCGTGATCGAACTCGAGGTTGTTGAGGATCGCCACCGTCGGGCGGTAGTGCACGAACTTGCTGCGCTTGTCGAAGAACGCGGTGTCGTACTCGTCGGCCTCCACGACGAACAGCGGTCGCGCGGAGGCAGCCGACGGCGCCGCGTCGTCCCCCGCCTGTGAGGACGGGGGGGGCGCCGCGCCGGACGGGGCATCGGCAGGTCCGCCCAACCGCGCGGAGACGCCGAAGTCCTCGGCAACGCCGCCGATCAGAAAGCCGGGCGCGCGGCCGGCCGCCTCGAGCAGAAAGGCCAGGATCGTCGTCGTCGTGGTCTTGCCATGCGTGCCGGCGACCGCCAGCACCTCGCGCCCGGGCAGCACTTGCTCGCTGAGCCACTGCGCGCCCGAGGTGTAGGCGCGGCCGGCGTCGAGCACCGCCTCGACCGCGGGGTTGCCGCGCGAGAGCGCGTTGCCGATCACCACCTGGTCGACGTCGGCGCCGATGTGCGCGGGGTCGTAGCCCTGGCGCAGCGCGATGCCCAGTTGTTCGAGCTGGGTCGACATCGGCGGATAGACCGCCTGGTCGCTGCCCTCGACCGCGTGGCCGAGTTCGCGGGCGAGCGCCGCGACGCCGCCCATGAAGGTGCCGGCGATGCCGAGGATGTGGAGTTTCACGGGCTGGAAGTCCTGGACGGGGCTCTGCGCCGGGCGGCTGCGGCGCGCGCGGACGACCGACGGCCGCGCCGGGAGGAAGACGGGCACCGCATTCGCGCCGCCACCGGACCCGGCGGCGCGACGGGCGCGGCTCAGGCTGCGGCGTCAGCCTTGCCGATCGCCGCGACGATGCGCCCGAACACCTCATCGAGCGGACCGACGCCATCGACCACCGTCAGCTGGCCGTGGTCGCGGTAGAAGCCGATCACCGGCGCGGTCTGCTGGTCGTAGACGTTCAGGCGGTGGCGAACGGACTCGGGGCTGTCATCGGCACGCCCTTCCGCCTTCGCCCGTCCGGCGAGCCGCTCGACGATCTGCTCGTTGTCGACCTCCAGCTGCACCGCGGCATCGAAGGTCTGGCCCAGCTTGGCCAGCAGCGTATCGAGCGCGGCGGCCTGGGCAAGGTTGCGCGGATAGCCATCGAGGATGAAGCCGGCACGGGTGTCTTCGCGCGACAGGCGATCTTCGAGCATGCCCAGCAGGATCTCGTCGGAGACCAGGTCGCCGCGGTCCATTACCGCCTTGGCCTGGCGGCCCAGCGGCGTGCCGGCGGCGACTTCGGCGCGCAGCAGATCGCCGGTGGAGATGTGCGGCACCTGCAGGTGTTCCTTCAGTCGTGCGGCCTGCGTGCCTTTGCCCGAACCGGGCGCTCCGAGAAGAACCAAACGCATCGAACGCTCCTGCAAGTGTGGGGAGCCCTCCGGTCCTGCAGCTACACTCGGGCAGGGCGGCGAACGGCCGCACCAGCTTAACGTATCCCGCCACGACCCGAATCGACGAGGCCCCGCGATGCCCTCCGGAACCCTGCTCTACGCCCAGTCGGGCGGCGTGACCGCCGTCATCAACGCCACCGCCTCGGCGGTCCTGCAGGAGGCGCGTGCGCAAGGCATCCGCGTGCTGGCCGCGCGCAACGGCATCCTCGGCGCGCTGCGCGAGGACCTGGTCGACGCCTCGCGGCTGCCGATCGCCGCGGTCCGCGCGCTGGCGCACACCCCCGGCGGCGCCTTCAGCTCGTGCCGCCACAAGCTCGGCACGCTCGAGGCCGATCGCGCGCGCTACGAGCGCCTGCTCGATGTGCTGCGCGCCCACGATGTGCGCTGGTTCCTCTACAACGGCGGCAACGACTCGGCCGACACCGCGCTCAAGGTCTCCAAGCTGGCCCGGGCGTTCGATTACCCGCTGACCTGCATCGGCGTGCCCAAGACGGTCGACAACGACTTGGCGGTCACCGACTGCTGCCCGGGCTTCGGCTCGGCGGCCAAGTACACCGCGGTGTCGGTGCGCGAGGCCGCCCTCGACGTCGCCGCGATGGCCGATACCTCGACCAAGGTCTTCGTCTACGAGGCCATGGGCCGCCATGCCGGCTGGCTCGCCGCGGCCGCGGGCCTGGCCGGCCAGGACCGGGACGAGGCGCCGCAGCTGATCCTGTTCCCCGAACGCGCGTTCGACGAGGCCGACTTCCTGGCCAACGTGCGCCGCGTGGTCGAGCGCGTGGGCTGGTGCGTCGTGGTCGCCAGCGAAGGCATCCGCACCGCAGACGGCCGCTTCGTCAGCGACGCCGGCGGCGGTCGCGACGCGTTCGGCCATGCCCAACTCGGCGGCGTCGCCGCGCACCTGGCCGGCCGGGTCAAGGACGCGCTGGGCCTGAAGGTGCACTGGGCGCTGCCCGACTACCTGCAGCGCTCGGCCCGGCACCTGGCCTCCAGGACCGACGTCGAGCACGCGATGGCGGTCGGTCGCGAGGCGGTGCGCTTCGCCCTCGCCGGTCGCAACGCGACCATGCCGGTGATCCGACGCACCTCCGACGCGCCGTACCGCTGGAAAATCGAGGCCGCGCCGCTGGAGAAGGTCGCCAACCATGAGAAGACCATGCCCGCCGGCTTCATCCGCCGCGACGGCTACGGCATCACCGCCGCCGCCCGCCGCTATCTCGAGCCCCTGGTGCGCGGCGAGGCACCGCCGCCCTACGGGCGCGATGGCCTGCCGAAGTATGTGACGCCGCCACTGACCGCCGTGCCCCGCACGCTGGCCGACTGGGACGGCTGAACGGCACGACCGAACCATCGCCGGCTTCACCATAAGGCCTTCGAGGGCAGCGCTATATTGAGTGCCGCCCGATCGCCCGTGTAGGCCCCCCGATGACGTCCGATGCCGGTGTCCGACGCGATCTCCAGCATCTGCGCGAACTGCTCGACCACAACTCGGACTGGGCCTGGGAGGTCGATGCGCAGGGCCGCTACACCTACTGCTCGCGCATGGTCACCGCCCTGCTCGGCCATCCGCCCGAGGCGATGCTCGGGCGCACCCCGTTCGACTTCATGCCGCCAGCCGAGGCCGTCCGCGTGGGCGAGACGTTCGCGGCCATTGTCGCCGAGCGCCGCGCGTTCTCGGGGCTGGTCAATCGCAACCTGCATGCCGACGGCCGCATCGTGGTGCTGGAGACCAGCGGCGTGCCGCTGTTCGACAGCGCCGGCGCACTGCGCGGCTACCGCGGCATCGACCGCGACATCTCCGAACTCGGCGAGCGGGTGCTGCAGCTCGAGGCGGTCTACGACCATGCCGCCGTGCCGATGAGCACGGTGGATGCCACCGGCACTCTGGTCATGGGCAACCGGGCGATGGCCGCGCTGTGCGGCCACGACGGCCCGGTCGCGGGCCTGCGTCTGGTCGACCTGCTGCCCGACGCGGCGCAGTGGCTCGACGCCGACCTGGCCCGGGCGCGCGACGGCCAGCCGCTGCCGACCCACGAATTCGCCTGGCGCTCTCGCTGGCTGTACGCCGCGCCGCACGCGCTGCACGATGCACTCGGCCGCGTAGCGGGGTTGTCGATCGCCTGGATGGACATCACCGCCCGCCGCCAGGCCGAGCAGTTGCTCACCCAGGCCAACCGCCGGCTCGAGGGCTATGCACGCCAGGACTACGTCACCGGCCTGTACAACCGCCGCGACCTCGACGAGCGGCTGGCGCTGGAGATCGGCCGGGCGCGGCGCGATGGCAGCGCGCTGTCGCTGTGCATGGCGGATGTGGACTACTTCAAGGCCTACAACGACGGAGTGGGCCACCTGGCCGGAGACGACTGTCTGCGCATGATCGCCGGCGCGCTGCGCCGGGCCGTGTCGCGGCCCGGGGATGCGGTAAGCCGCTACGGCGGCGAGGAGTTTGTCGTGGTGCTGGCCGGCACCGACGAGGCCGGCGCGGCGCATGTGGCCGAACGCGTGCGCTCGCGCGTGGAAGCGCTGGATCTGGCGCATCCCACCAGCCCACTGGGCCGGGTGACGGTCAGCATCGGCGTGGTCACCTGCCGCCCGCAGCGCGAGCCGCTCGCCGAAGACGACGCCGCTGCGGTCGCCGCGCTGCTGCGCCTGGCCGACCACGCGCTGTATGCGGCCAAGCACGCTGGCCGCAACCGCGTGGCCACCGAACCTCTGCCGACCACGCTGCCGGTGTAGGCGGCGCTGCGCGGGCGCCAGGGCACGCATTCACGCCCCGGCCATTGAATCGCGGCATCGACCCCCGATCTTGATCCGCTCCGCCCTCATCGGCACCGCCCGGCCCCGCGCTCGATGCCCGAACTGCCCGAAGTCGAAACCACTCGCGCCGGCCTGGCGCCGCATGTCGAAGGCCGTCGGATCGTGACGGTCCACATGCGCCGGCCGGACCTGCGCTGGCCGATCCCGCCGGAGGTCGCCGCGCAGTTGCCGGGCCAGCGCATCGACGGCATCCGCCGCCGCGCCAAGTACCTGCTGCTCGACACCGCGGCCGGCAGTGCATTGCTGCACCTGGGCATGTCGGGCAGCCTGCGCGTGCTCACGCCCGATGTGCCGCTGCTTGCGCACGACCATGTCGACATCGCGCTGGATTCCGGGCGCGTGCTGCGTTTGCACGATCCTCGTCGATTCGGCTGCCTGCTGTGGCAGCCGCCGGGCCAGACCCACGCGCTACTGCAGGGCCTGGGACCCGAACCACTCGGCGAGGCTTTCGACGGCGACCATCTGTTCCATGCCAGCCGCGGCCGGCGCGCGCCGGTCAAGGCGCTGCTGATGGACCAACGCATCGTCGTGGGGGTCGGCAACATCTACGCCGCCGAGGCGCTGTTCGCGGCCGGCATTTCGCCGCTGCGCGAGGCCGGCAAGATCTCGCGCGCCCGCTATGCACGCCTGGCCGACGAGATCCGCCGCATCCTCGCTTACGCGATCCAGCGCGGCGGCACCACGCTGCGCGATTTCGTCACGCCAGGCGGCGCACCGGGGTACTTCGAACAGGAGCTCTTGGCGTATGGCCGAGGCGGCGAGCCCTGTCCGCGCTGCGGCGCCGCGATGCGCCAGGCATTGATCGCCCAACGTACGACCGTATGGTGCCCGCGCTGCCAGCGCTGAGCCGCTACAACGGCAACTCGGGCTGGGCCGGTTCGATCCGGCCTTCGCCGCGCGCGATGCGCTTGAACTCGGCGCGGCTCACCGACACGTAGCGCTCGTTGCCGCCGATCTCGACCTGCGGGCCGTCGTGCACCGCGTAGCCGCGCTCGTCCACGCGCACGGTCATCGTCGCCTTCTTGCCGGTGTGGCAGATGGTCTTGATCTCGCTCAGTTCGTCGGCCCAGGCCAGCAGGGCCTGGCTGCCCTCGAACAGTTCGCCGCGAAAATCGGTGCGCAGGCCATAACACAGCACCGGAATGCGCAGCGCGTCGACGACCTCCGACAACTGCCAGACCTGGGCGCGGGTCAGGAACTGGGCCTCGTCGACCAGCACACAGTCGATCCTGGGCACGTCCTCGCCGGCGCCCAGCGCGCGCACGCAGGCCAGCAGGTCGTCGTCGCGATCGAACGCGATCGCCTCGGCCGACAGCCCGATCCGCGAGGCCACCCGCCCGACCCCGGCACGGTCGTCGAGCCGCGGGGTCAGGATCGCCACGCGCATGCCGCGCTCGCGGTAGTTGTGCGCGCTCTGCAGCAGCGTGGTGGTCTTCCCGGCGTTCATCGCCGAGTAGTAGAAGTAGAGCTTGGCCATCGCCAGATTCTACCGGCCAAGGGGCCAGCGCCGTCGGCCGGTACACTATGCGTCGCTAGACAGACGCCCCATCCGATGCACGGTCTGAACCCCCAACAAGCCCAGGCCCTCGGCCACGTCGAGGGCCCGCTGCTCGTGCTGGCCGGCGCGGGCAGCGGCAAGACGCGCGTGATCGTGGAGAAGATCGCCCATCTGATCCAGTCCGGGCGCTACCCGGCCAAGCGCATCGCCGCGATCACGTTCACCAACAAGTCCGCCAAGGAGATGCGCGAGCGCATCGCCAAGCGCCTGCGCGGCGACGCCGCCGACGGGCTGACGATCTGCACCTTCCACGCGCTGGGTCTGAAGATGCTGCAGATCGAACACGCCAAGCTGGGGCTGCGCCGCGGGTTTTCGATCTTCGATGCCGACGATGCCGCCGCGCAGATCAAGGACCTGCTGCCTGGCGCCAAGCCCGACGTGGTGCAGGCGATGCAGGGCCTGGTCTCGCGCGCCAAGAACGCCGGGCTGTCGCCCGAGCAGGCGCACGCGGCGGCGACCAGCGCGCGCGAGTTCGAGGCCGCCGCGCTCTACGCCCGCTACCAGGAGCGCCTGGCCGCGTTCAACGCCGTCGACTTCGACGACCTGATCCGCTTGCCCGTACAACTGCTCGAATCCGACGAGGACGCGGTGCTGGGCTGGCGCGAGCGCATCGGCTACCTGCTGGTCGACGAGTGCCAGGACACCAACGACGCCCAGTACCGGCTGCTCAAGGCGATCGCCGGGCCCAAGGGCAATTTCACCTGCGTGGGCGACGACGATCAGAGCATCTACGCCTGGCGCGGCGCCAATCCCGAGAACCTGGCCGCGCTGGCGCACGACTACCCGACCCTGCGCATCGTCAAGCTCGAACAGAACTACCGCTGCAGCAACCGCGTGCTGCGCGCGGCCAATGCGCTGATCGCCAACAATCCGCACGAGCACCCCAAGACGCTGTGGAGCGCGCAGCCCGATGGCGAGCGCATCCGCGTGTGGGAGTGCCGCGACAGTGCGCACGAGGCCGAAAAGGTCGCCGGCGAGATCCACTTTCTGCAGTCCGCGCGCAAGGCCGAGTGGAGCGAGTTCTGCATCCTGTTCCGCAGCAACCACCTCTCGCGACCACTGGAGAAGGCGCTGCAGCTGCTGCGCGTGCCCTACCACCTGAGCGGCGGCACCGCGTTCCTGGACCGCGGCGAGGTCAAGGACGCGATGTCGTGGCTGCGCGTGCTGGCCAACCCCGACGACGACTCGGCGTTCCTGCGCGCGGTGCAGTCCCCCAGCCGCGGTGTCGGCCAGACGACGCTGGCCAAGCTGGCCGAGCTTGCGCGCAGCGCCCAGATGCCGATGTCGCGGGCGATCGAATCGATGGGGCTGCTCAAGCAGCTGACGCCGCGCGCGGCCAATGCGCTGAGCGAGTTCGCCGACATCCTGCGCGAACTGCGCGCCGACGCGCGCCACATGCCGGCAGGCGAACTGGTGCGCAAGCTCAACGAACGCTCGGGCCTGCTCGCGATGCTGCAGGCGCAGTGCAAGAGCGAGGATCTGTTCCGGATCCGCCGCGGCAACCTCGACGAACTCGCCGACTGGTTCGAAGGCGCCCGCGGCGCAGGCCCGGGCGAACTGGCCTCGCAGTTGGCGCTGCTCACGCACGCCGACAAGGGCGATGCCGGCAACCAGGTGCGGCTGATGAGCATGCACGCCGCCAAGGGGCTGGAGTTCCGCTACGTGTTCATCATCGGCATGGACGACAACACCCTGCCGCACGAGTCGAGCATCGACGAGGGCCGCATCGACGAGGAACGCCGGCTGCTGTACGTGGGCATCACCCGCGCCAAGGAACAGCTGTGGCTGTCGTATCCGCGGGAGACCCAACGCTGGGGCCAGAAGCTGCGGCTGACCCCCAGCCGGTTCTTCGAGGAACTGCCGCCCGCCGAGATCCAGCGCGATGGCGCCGACCCGGTCGCCGACGCGCAGCGCAAGCGCGAGCGCGCCAACCACGGCTTCGCCTCGATCAAGGCGCTGCTCGACAGCTGAGCGACGGCCGCCGCTGCGGCCGCCATCGCCCCGGCATCAGGGTGTGCGCGTCTCACTGGGCGCGAGTGCGGCCAGCGCCTCGCGCAGCGCCGCCACCTCGGCCTCAAGCGCCTCGACGCGCGCCACCAGCGCAGCGTCGCCGCGCGCCGCCTCGCTCCGGGGCTCGGCGGTCGGCAGGGCCTCGACGTCGACCGGCCCGCACAACAGATGCGCAAACCGTTCCTCGCGGCGCCCCGCACCCGGCGGGATGCGCACCAGCAGCGCCTTGGCCGCCATCCGCTCCAGATGGTGGCGCACGTCTTCGATGTCGCCGAAGGCATGCAGCCGCTCGCTGCGCGCCTGCAATTCGTGCGCGGTCTGCACGCCGCGCAGCAGCAGCACCGCAAGCAGCGCGATCTGCGGCGGCGGCAGATCCAGCACGCTGCCGACGCCGTGTTCGTAGCGCTCGGCGCGCGAAGAGAACGACTGCCGTGCAAGCCGATGCTGCTCGAGCTGGCGCAGGGCGTGGTGCGTGTCGCCGAAGCTCAGCGCCATGACCGGCTCGCGCGCGGTCTTCTGGTTGGCCGCCGACTGCGCGGCGTTGACGGTCAGCGGGTAGACGTCAGGCGTGGTCGCCTGTTTTTCGATCAGGCACCCGAGCACCCGGGCTTCGGCGGGGCTCAGTTCCGGCCAGCGGGCGGTCTGGTGCATGTCGGCTCCTGTCGAACGGGCGGGCATGATCGCCCGAGTGCGCCTGGATGTCATGCCGGCGTGAAGACCTGCGGTTACACTCGCTGGCCGATCGATCCCCAGGTTTTCCGCGATGCGCACGACCTTTCCCGCCCTGACCCTGCTCGCCTGCGCGCTGCTGATCGCAGCCTGCAAGCCGGTGGCCGCACCCGCCGACACTCCCGTGGCCGCGCCGCAAGCCGCTGCGGCGCCCGCCCCCGATAGCAGCGCGCCCGCCGACAACCTCAATGCGGTGCTGTGGATGCAGCGGTCGGAGGAGTACCGCGCCAATAGCCTGTCGCTGTTCCGCGCCGCCGCCGACCACCTCGATGCGGCCCTGGCCGAGCCGAACTGGGACGCGCTGGTGCCGGCCGAGCGCGCGTTGGCGGGCGACGCCCGCGCGCTGCCGCCGGCCGTGATCATGGACATCGACGAGACCGTGCTCGACAACTCGCCCTACCAGGCACGCCTGGTGCAGAACGGCCAAGAGTACGACGAAGTCACCTGGGCGCAGTGGGTTGCCGAGAAGAAAGCCCGCCCGGTGCCGGGCGTGCTCGAGTTCGCGAAGGCCGCCGAGGCCAAGGGCGTGACCATCCTCTACCTGTCCAACCGTGCCCAGCACCTGCAGGAGGCGACGCTGGCCAACCTGCGCGCCGAAGGCCTGCCGGTGAAGGACGACAGCGTGTTCCTGGGACTGGGCACACACGTGGAGGGCTGCGAACAGCACGGGAGCGAAAAGACCTGCCGTCGCCGGCTGGCCGGGCGCGAGTACCGCGTGCTGATGCAGTTCGGCGATCAACTCGGCGACTTCGTCGAGGTGCTGGCCAACACCGGCGAGGCCCGTACGCAGCTGCTCGATGAATACGGTGACTGGTTTGGCGAACGCTGGTGGATGCTGGCCAATCCGACCTACGGCGGCTGGGAGCCGGCGCAGTTCAACAACGCTTGGGACCAGCCTGCGCCGGCCCGCCGCGCCGCCAAACGCGCGGCGCTCGACTTGGCGCAGTGATTCAGGGCAGGCAACTTCCATGGCCTCAGCCACTTAGGGGGCAAACCTGATGCGTTGCATCAGATTGATGAACACGCTAGGCTGAACGCGTCAACACCGAGTCCTCCGGCATCGTCCGGTTCAGGGAGACCTAAGGGTCTCCCTTTTTTTGCCTGGCCCGCGCAGGTGTCGGCATTGCGCCCCGCAAGGCCGCCGAGATGCAGCGCCCCCGGCCCGACAGGCGTTCGCACCCTGGGGTTGCCCCCAGGGTGTGAGCGGAACAGCGTTCGACTACCTTCGGGAGGTCCGGCTCCGCTTCGTGGACCGGGTCACGCCGCCCGAGGCCTCGTCGTGTCGCTGATCAGTGAAATCCCCAAGCACGCCTCAGCTGACCTGGGCAGGCTGCTCGGCAACGGGCCGGGCGGCAATGGATTCGGTATCGGCCCGCAGCTCGGCAACGCGCTTTCGAACACCATGAAGGGGCTGACGTCGCAGCTCTTCCATCAGCAGTTTCCGGGTGTGAACTTCGGGAACGGCCCACGGCCCGGGCAGGGCGGCGCGCCGGTGGCGGACGCGCGCCCGACCCTGCCCACACCGCCAGGCGGCCCGACCCCGCCAGCGCCGCCAATTGGCCCGCCGCTGCCTGCGCCGCCCGGCGGCCACCCTGCCCACAATGCGTGGGCCGGCGGTCACGCGCATGGCGGCCATCCGGCCGGCCCCAACATTCCCACGCCCGGCGGCATCCCCGCCGGCCCTGGACTCGGTGGCGGCCTACCGGGACCGGCGGGACCGGCCCGCCCCGATGGCGGCCACGTCCCGCACCTGCCGACCCCCGGCGCCCCCGCACCCACGCCGGGCCAGACCGGCCTGTTGCCGGCGCTGGGCAACCTGCTGGGCAACGCCGCGAATGCGCTCCGCCAACTTCTGTCCCCAGGTACGGTGACGCCGCCAGCGCTCCAACCGGGGCAGCCCGGCGGCGCACCGGTCGCGACACCGCAGACGTTGCCGACGCAACTCGCCTCGGCGGCCAACCAGGTTGCACGCGCACTCACCAACGCCGTGCCACAGGCCCCTGCCACCGGGCCTCCCGGCACGGCGACGAATACAGCGGCGCTGCCGGCCGCGGTCCCCGGCCAGGCGCCCGCCACGCAGGCGGCGCTGGCGCAGCAGGCGACCGCGCCCACGTCCCAGCAGACACTTGCCCAGCAAGCCTCGATGCCGCAGACGTCGCCCCTGCCACCGTCCACGGCCCCAGCTGCGACGGCGTCGACACCAGCCGCATCCACACCGCTCCCTGTGCCATCCCAGGCACCGCCTGCGCAGCCGCAGCGGGCAGAGGCCGCATTCACCCCTCCGAGCAATCCGGCCGCCGACCGCAGTGCCGTACCGCAGCAGGCCGCGCCCCCGACGCAGCCCGCGATCGCCAACGCGCCGGCCGGGACGACCCTGGCCGCCGTGCCATCCGCGGTCATGCCGACCCAGGCGCCCGCCGCGCAACAGGTGGCCGGCAACACCCAGATCGCGGGCAATCCCCAGGCGACAGCACCGGCTGCCGGCGAGCGCGGCGGGCCTTCGCGCGTCGACCTGGCGGCCACCGGCGTCTACACCGCCGACGGCCCGGGCCTGCGCCGCCGCAACCGGCTCAAGATCGGCCAAGCCGAGATCGGCCAGTGGATGGTCGCGCTGGCCCAGGGTCGGCGGCTACTGATCCGCCCCCAGGATGATCTGCCGGCCGAGGTCGCACGTGCGATGCAGTGGTTGTTCTGGACGCTGGCTCTGGTCGCCTACGGCTGCCTGGGCCTGGTGTTGGTCAGCGTGCTGCTGAGCATGGGCGAGATTCCCGCCGCCCCTGGGATGCGACGCTGGAGCAGCGAACTCGCGTTCGCGGGTCTGGCGGCCGCCTGCGGCGCGTGGTGGCTGGCCCGCCGGCTCAATGCCCCGGCACGCGGCGCGGCCGGCCCCGTCCGCCGATAGACTCACCGCCGACGAGACCGGCAGTTTCACCCCCGCGCACTGCGGCACGCTGCAGCACATTCCTGCGCGACATCGACGTGACACCGTTCAAGGCGTACACACAGGAACCTGCACCGTGCTCATCACATCACCACCGATGTTGGCAATCATGCGCGGCTGATAGACGACGTGGGGACAACTGTCTTGCCCACTTCCCGTCGTGGTAAGCGGTCTGTCACTCTCGACCTGCCGTCGCTTGAGTTCGTAGGTGAGGCGAAAACTCGAAATCTCTGTGCCCAGCCCCAAAATTCGCGCGGCACCCTGCTCGATCGCCACCACGAGCGTTCCCTGGGACGCCGTCAAACGCCCGGACAACACATAGCGATCCTGCTGCACAGTGCCGCCCCCCGTGATCTGCCCCTGCGCGTCGATATCGATGCGGATGTCGCCGGCTTCGGCATGCCATCCATCCGGCCGCATACGCCCATCGGCAATGAAGCCTGCGTTGCCCGCACCGGAGTCCTGTCCAGGCACGCCCGCAACCTCGCCATGCACGATCAGTTGAACGCGATCACCTCCCAACCTTTTGAACGCGACGCTGCCCTGGCCCGAGGCCCGCATCGCAGATTCTCGGTTAACCGGCGTCGCTTCCACCTCAAGCGTTCCCACGTACGGATCCTCAGTTGCGAGAAACGCAGGCTCCGCTGCCCCGCAAGCGGAAACAAACAACACCATGAGTCCCACACCAGACAAGCGCTGCATCCGTGCCATGACGACCTCGATTCAAAGTCATAGACCGGCCCCGAGCAACTGGGCCCCGGGGTCGGCATGAGATGTCTGAAATGACGAAGCCTAGGAGGGTAACCCCGCAACCTTCGCTGACCTCGCGCCGCTTACTGCTCAGGGACGATCGGGGAACTGCCGTTCACCATCACCGCGCTCAGCGCGCGACCAGGCCATCGTCGGTCAACTCGATGCGCTGCAGATCAATGCCATTGCCCTGCAGACCCTTGCGCACGCCCGAAGCCAGAGTCGCCAGCGCCTCGCGATTGCCCTGGCGCTTCATCGTTTGGTACGACAGCGCCGACACCATCGTGAGATATGCCGTGCGCTCGGCCTGTGCCTGCTTGGCCGCATCACTCATGCCGGCGATCTGCGGCACGGCGGCCAAGGGACCGATCAACTGACGACGCACCGCGCGTTGCCCATCCGGCACCCTGGCCGAATCGCGGTCATTGGCGACCTCCCAAGAGATCAGAAGATGCGCGGCCAGCACATCGCCGAGATTGGTCGGGTCATACCCGTAGCGCCGCAGAATGCCGTCGAACTGCCGCAGCAACTCACCTGAGCCGATCACTTTTTCAAGATCGGCGACCTGCTGCGTGTTGCGGCCAAACGCCTGGATCGTCTCCTGCTGCACCCGTGCGCTAATGGCCGGGTCACGCCGGAACGACAGGGTCTGAACGGCCTGTGCATCGACCTGCGCAGGTGCCGGCCGAGAGACCGCCTGCTGCAATGCACGTTGCACGGCGGCGTCGCCATCAGCGGCATGCGCACAGGCAATTGTTCCAATACAGAGGAGAACGAAAACCCCTAGACGCCACCGAAGCAAAGTTAACTTAATTGAACTGAAGATCATGATTTTTCCAGCGGAATAAACTTAACAAGCAAACTAATCACCTACCAATATTCAACTCTCGCCTATGTTCAAGCGCGGGTCGCGCAGACCATTGTGAATTCGAAACTACCGCCAGCAACCTATTTTTGATCTCCGGAAGACTGCAATTCAACCATCTTTTTTGGAAAATCCTTTCCGACCGATCTGTAATGAAGCAAAGTCAACACCGATCGTGCTCTTAAAATCTTCGCGCACCAACGCCGAAAGCTCTTGTCGAGCATCTTGAGATGCTTGCGCCCGCGAAGATGATTCAAGCAGTACGGCTGCGGTCAACGCGTGGATGGTGTCCGTCTGCGCATCGGATCGCTCCTTTTCCGTCTCCAATTGCCGAAGAACGGCTTGCGCCTCATCCCTTCCCACAGCCTCTCCACTCACAACTTCCCATGCGGTCACCAGCAAAAGCGTGTGATTTCGACTACTCGCGCCGAATTCAAGGCCAAGTTCCGAGGAACGGTTTCTAGCCACCGACTCCGCCGCTCCGGACAAGACGAATGATTCCAGCCAAGGCGCGCCAAGGCCAGAAATCTCCGGGAACCTCTCTACGAACAACAACTCAGTTGAATAGAATCTTCCGCGTTCGCTTCCAAGCCCACGCGAAAAGGACGACTCTACGACTGATCTTTCATCCTCAGAGAGAAAATTTTTGTCGGGCAAGGTCGGCGTTGCTCCGACACCATCTTTAAGCTCTACTTCCATGGCACGCTTGGAGCAGGCCACGATCAAAATGAAAGTGATAGCAGCAAGAGCGCCCAACATTATTCGAAGCTGCTCGCTATTCAAGCGTAGACTCATCAGCGTTGGCGTTGGGAAGCAGCATCTCGCCCAGCCTCGAACGCAGCCTGACGAAGCCAAACCAGCGCCGAACGCTCGCCATCGCGTTGCACGCGACGACGATACTCCGGCGCGAGCCTGGCCATGACTGCATCAATCTCGGCTTGTGTAGGCTGGGCACTTGTAGCTTGCTGACCGGATGATCGGTGTCGCCCCTGCCGCTTTGCCTGCTCGCGATTGTATCGATCCGTGTCAAGCTGAAGCGGCTGAGCATATGCACCCGGGCTCGCTGTCGTCACTTGAGGGACGACAACATCCTGCGCCCAACTGTTCAGTGCGAACATCATGCCGCACAGGGAAACAAGCATCTTCATGCTAGCTCTCCTTCATCAACAAAACGAGCAGATATCATCATTCTATACAGGTGCCTGGTTCTTAAATACGGAGGGGGCTCTTACGAGCCCCCTCTGTACCACAGTAACCCCACTAAAGCCTACTACTGCTTCCTGGCGATGGAAGTGATGCCCTCGCCGATGGCCTTCAATGCAGTGCTGGTGGTATTCGACATAATACTGAACATCTGCGACTCAGCCTGGAACTCAGTCATGGTTTTCTGGAACTCGCGCGTATTTTCCTCACGCGCCTCTCCTTCGAGACCCTCGAGATCCTCATTAAGCCCATTGAGCTTCTCCATCAGCTTTTCCATTTTTGCTGCTCGATCCCCTAGCATTTCGCCAAGGCCCCCGGCCAAAGCGAGAAGCCAGGACTTACCCGAAGCACCGGAGGTCGCGTCCGAGCGCCCCTTACTGTCGATTCCATGGTTGGTGATGAGGTTGGCAAGGTCGGAGGCGGAGATCGTCACCGACGCGGTCAAAGTTGTCATCTTTATCTACTCCTTCGATTTGGAAAGCGGTAATCTGGGTAGGTCGTCGCTGCCGTCTTAGATAAGGCGCGAATCGAATTTCGTCTCTACATTGGGCCTGCATGACCATGTTCGCTACTGGGGCGTCCCCTAGGTAGTCCAGTTCGTTCAGCGATTACCCAGCTTGTGCGCCACACCAATGGAAGCCCACCCTTGAAAAGCCGGCTCCGCAGCGTATGAGGAAGCAGATTCAGTGCTTCGACTCTGCCTAGAAAGCCAGTCACGCGCTGCATTTTCGCCCTCCAAACGCGCAATTCGAGCGAACTCCAATGCTCGCTTCACGGAGTCACTTTGTAGGACGTCAAAAGGGACCTGAAAAGCACTATCTATGGCAGCACGTTGGCCGGGCTGGATCAAGGCCTCTTGTGCGCCGCCCAGGCCGTCGCCAAGGGCGCCTGCCAGATCTCCATTTCCCGGAGACAGCTCTCGACCAGCATCAATCGCGCGATTCAGTGCATCAATCAAATCTTCGCGACTTGCCGCATCAACCGACTGGTCGGCCCTCAACATCCTTTCGAAGCGCTCAAGCAACTCCGCCTTGACCTCGGAAAATCCAGGTTGGTCGTTGAGATCCGACATATCTAATTCTCCATACGCCATATCGTTCAGCATCGGCTATCCATCGGGGAGGCGCCTTGCTCGTTAGCTTGCCCCTCAGGATGGGTATAACTTGTGAACCCGCAGTTTCAATAGCGCATCCTCATTCGCTGGAAACGAAGAAGGCCGGGCGTCCCGCTCGGCCTTCTTCGCTGCAGCAAGGGTCAGGCGCTAGCCTGGACTGCAGTGAGCGAGTTGACCATCCGCTTGGCATCGGCGCCTTCCCGCTCGCCCATTTCGCGAGCCTGTGCTCCCAGCCAGGCGTCGGCGGCCTCCCTGCCGTCGCTCGCAGCGCGCCGCTCATACTCGGGGACGAGCGCCTTGAGCTCCTGCTGGACGACGTCGAGACGCTCGTCCATGTGCCGGATCAGCACCGTCTCGTCGTCGGCAGTGATCGCGCCCTGTTCACGCAACTGCGCGAGGCCGTCGATCCATGCCTGGCGCTGGGCCTGCTGGTCGTACTGCATGGATCAGTTGCCCACGCCGAAGTTGAAGTTGAAGCCGCCCTTGAAGCCATCGCTGACGGCATCCTGCGCCGACTGCGGCAGGCCCATCGACGAGAACAGGCTGTCGAACGCGCTGCTGAAGAGCTGGCCGATCAGATCGCCCAGCATGTTGCCCAGAATGCCGCCCAGCGGGCCGCCCAGGGCAGTCCCAATGACAGAACCGATGGCGTCGGAAATGGCACCTGACATGATGTTTCTCCTTTATCGATGATGATGATGATGATGACTGAGAGGTACAACGAAAACCGTGCGCGTCAGGACCTGTGAAACGGTGGGTCGATCGCGGCTGCAGGGCAAGTCTGCGCCGGCATCAAACACCGCGCATCTGGGACGTACCCCATCTAGGGTCCGCCCTAGTTCACGCCCTTGACGTGACCGTTGCCCCATTTAAGTCCGGCGCATTCGCGCTATAACGGCGACCACGATGTCCGCTCACGACCCGCATCCCGCCCCCCCGCCCGAAGAGGCGCTACCACAGTTCTCCAAGGCCGACCTGCCGGCCAATGGCCGCGATTATCCGGCCGAGGTGCAGCTGCGCAGCCGCCGGATCCAGTTGCGCGGCTTCGCCTTCCGGCACGTGCTCGAACTGCTGCAGCTCGGCCGCGAGGAGCGGGTGACGCGCCTGCTGCTCGACAACCGCCTCGACACACTCGACGACGCGATGGGACTGGTGGTGTGGGCCAACCGCATCTACCGCGACCGACCCGGCCTCGGCCTGTGGCGCGCCGGCGACCGCGGTGACCGATTCATCGGCATGTTCTCGCTGGTGCCGTTGGGTACCACGCGTGAGGTCTCGATCGGGGTGCGATTGTTGCCGTCGGCGTGGGGACGCGGCTACGCGATCGAGGGCGGCGCGGCCTTGTGTGCGCATGCCTTCGACGGGATGGGGCTCGAAGACTTGGTGGCGCACTGCGCGCCGGACAACCGCTCGGTGCCGCCGCTGTTGCTTCGGCTGGGATTTGAAGAGATCGATCCCGGCATGCACTTCGGCAAGCCGGCGCGCCGGTTCCAACTGCGGCGCGAGGACTGGCGCGGCCTGCGTCCGCGCCGGGAGGGCGTGGCGCCAGACGCGCAGCGCGACGCGTCGGCGCAGCCGTCGGCGCCGTGATGCACAGCGACCCGATGGCCGACCGAAGGCGCTGGGTCAGCCGTGAAAGTGCGGATCGATGGTCAGCGTGCCGAGGTTGCGCTCGGCGAAGCGGCGGGCCAGTTGCGGACCGGCTTCGCGGATGGCATCGAAGCTCTCACGCGAGCGGCTGTCGGCGCGCAGCACCCAACCCTCACCCTCTCGTGTGAGCAGCAGATCGGTGCCCGGCAGCGTGGCATCGGACATGCGCAACAGCACCTGGCCATCGCCGGACTGGCGCGCATCGTGGACCGCGAGCTGGCGGACATGGCGCTCCATCATGTCGAGCAGTTGCCCCGGATCGGCAGGCACCGGGGCCGCGGAGGGCTGCGGCGCGGCGGCGCCGTCGCGCAGCGCCATCTGCGCCTGCAGCATCGCCGCCGATTCGGCGGGCATGGGCTGCGACATCCCGGATTCGTGCTGTTGCCGGAACGTACGTCCATCCACCAGGACCTCGGCCACCGACTGGCCGGTCTTCGCCGCCTCCTGGCGGCTCGCCTGCTCGGCCAGCAGCATCTCCTCGGACTGGCCCTCGCCGGTCTGCATCGGGACCTGCTCGAAGCCCGTGCTACCGCCCTTGGCCTGCTGCATCAAGGAGCGGAACTGGTCGACCTGCTCGCGCGGTGCGACGTCGCGCGGGTCGGCCTTGGCCTGGCGGTCGACCTGACGGTTGCGCGCCGACTGGTCCGGGGGCCGGGAGGTCGAATCGTTGCGTTGAATCGTCATCGTCGTCTCCTACAGCTTGGCTAGCGGCGCGCCAGATGGCGTGCCTGCATCAGATCCTCGGCAGTCGCCTCTTCCTGCCGCGCCTGCAACCCGCGTTGTTCCCCGCGCCACACGTCGCGCCGCTTCTCCAGCGCATCCTCGCGCGCCTTGGCGCGGAAGAACGCATCGCGTGCAGCCTGCAAGGCCTGTTCGGCCTCGCGCACCGCGTCCTGGGCCTTGGCCAGACGCGCCTGGGCGCCGACGATCTGTTCGCCGATCAGTTCGATGTAGAGCTCGCGCTGGGTCATCGCCGCCGGCCACGGCACGCCGCTCGGCGGCGGGTCGAGCAGCCGCGCACGGTGCTGCGCGCGCGAGGCGCGCAGGTCGTCGATCTCGCCCTCGATCCGCTGGCAGGCCTCCTGGCACTGCTGCAATGCGCGCTGGCGGTCCAGCACCACGCGGCGCGCCGCCTCGGTGCGATGCGCGCGCAACTGGAGCAGCGTCTGCAGCGGATAGCGTTTCATGCGAGCAACTTCCGCAATGCCGCCGACGAAGTGTCGAACGGCACCAATTCGTGTTCGGACTGCTGCAGCAGGGCGCGAATCGCGCCGATCTTCTCGATCGCCAGGTCGGCATCGGGATCGCTACCGCGCTTGTATTCGCCCAGTTGCACCAGCAGCTCGATGTCCTGGTGCTTGGCCAGCAGCTTGCGCAACTGCCCGGCCGCGCGCAGGTGCGGCTGCTCGACGACCCGCGGCATCGTGCGGCTGAGGCTGGTGAGCACGTCGATCGCGGGGTAATGGTAGGCGGCGGCCAGTTTGCGCGAGAGCACGATGTGGCCGTCGAGGATCGAGCGCACTTCCTCGACGATCGGATCGCCGCCGTCCTCGTCCTCGGCCAGCACGGTGTAGAACGCGGTGATCGAGCCCTTGTCGTTGTTGCCTGCGCGCTCGAACAGCTTCGGCAGTTCGCTGAACACCGAGGGCGGAAAGCCGCGCCGGGCCGGCGGTTCGCCGACCGCCAGGCCGACGTCGCGCAGCGCGCGCGCAAACCGGGTGACCGAATCGACCAGCAGCAGCACGCGCTTGCCCTGGTCGCGGAAATACTCGGCGACCGCGGTGCCGACCCACGCGGCGCGACTGCGCTCGAGCGCGGGACGGTCGGACGTGGCGACGACGATGACCGACTTGGCCAGTCCGGCCGCGCCGAGGTTGTCGTTGATGAATTCGTTGACCTCGCGGCCGCGCTCGCCGACCAGCACGACCACGTTGACGTCGGCATCGCCGCCCCGGGCCAGCATGCCCAGCAATGTGCTCTTGCCGCCGCCGGCCACGGCGAAGATGCCGATGCGCTGGCCCTCGCCTGCAGTCATGACGGTATCGATCGCACGCACGCCGGTCGAGAACGGACGCTCGATCAACGCCCGGCGCAGCGGATTGGGCGAGGCGGCATAGATCGGCGCATCGACCGTCGGACCGATCGACCCGAGGTCATCGATCGGCGTGCCGTGGGCATCGAGGATGCGGCCGAGCAGGCCGTCGCCGACGGGCACCGACGCCTGGCGGCCGGAGGCATAGACCTCGGTCGTCGCGGCGATGCCGTCGAGCGGCCCCAGCGGGGTGAGCACGGTGTGCTGGCGCGACACGCCGACGACCTCGGCCGCCAGTTCGAACCGGTTGTCGCCGGGATTGCGCAGATGGCATAACTCGCCGATCGCCGCGCGCAGCCCGGTCGCCTTGATCAGCGTACCGTAGGCCTCGCTGACCCGGCCGACGCGCTCGATCGCCTGCACCTTGCCCAGCGCGTGCAGCAGCGGATCGTGCGCCGGCGACGGCGCGCCGACGGCATCGAGGGCCGACAGGGCGAGATCGGCGGTCATGGCGCGGCCACGTGTGCGCTCGCCTGTGCCAACGCGGCGCGGATCGCCTCGATCTGCTGGCTGACCCCGGCGCGGACTTCGCCGGCCTCCGAGACCACGATGCAGCTCAACGGGTCGAGGCTTTCGTCGTCGACCAGTTCGATCAGGCCAACGCCCGGGTGCGCCTGGCGCACCGCGCCCAGGCCCTCGCCGACACGCTCGCGCGCGGAGGGGTGGACGCGGATCATCAGAAACTGCTCGGCCTGCGCCGATTCGACCGCTTGCATCACCAGGGCGGGCACGACGGCGGCGGCGTCGAAACCGGGGGCGAGTCGCTGCACGATCGCGCAGGCGAGATCGCCGATCCGCCCTGCGGCGTCGGCCAGCACGCGGGCGCGACGCTCGTTGAGCGAGGCGAGCTGCTCGGTCATCTGCTGCTTGGCCCGCTCCAGGCCTTCGGAAAAGCCTTCTGCATACCCCTGCTCGCGCGCCTTCTGGACCTCTGCACCCGCCTCGTCGTAAAGCGCGTTGACACGCTCGAGCAGCGCATCGAGCTCGCCCAGCGATCGCCACTCGGCCGCGCGGACGATCGGTCCGGCAACGCCGCGCTGGAACTGGCGGCGCTCGAAGACAGCGGCGCTGCCCGCGGGTTTGTGGCGCTGAGGAGGAGCGGCGGTCGGCATAGGGGGTTCGAAACTCCGGTGGTCGGCGCCGCTCAGTCGGCGACAGCGCGGTTCTGGTGATGGGTCTGCACCACGAGCACGGGTTTTTCCGGCAGGTGCGCAGAGGGCAGTGCTTCGGGCGCGTGGAGTAACCGCGCCCATTGCGCGAGCGCCGGGTCGCGATGGCTGGCCCAGGCCTGGAGTTCGGCCCGGCCCTGGTGGGCGAAGGTGCGCAGCAGCGTCGTCTCGCCGTCGGTCACGGACAGGGCATGGCGCAGGCCTTCGACGAGCCGTGTCTGGACCTCCGGCTTGACCTTCGCGTCCCAGACGCTGCGATCGAGCGCGAGCAGATAGCTGCTGCCCAGCGCCGCCTTAAGCCGGCGTACCGGCTCGCGTCCGATCTCCGCCCGGATTGCCGGCGCATAGGCGAGCACACCCAGATCGCGATGGAGCGCATCCAGGCGGGCCCGGCTCCAGCGCGCGATCAGTGCGCCCGGACCGTCAGGCGAGGGGGCCAGCAGATGCGATGCCGGGCCCGCCGCAAGCGCGGCGGCCAGCAGCCGGCGTCCCAGTGCACTGTCGCAGGCGCGACGCAGCAGAGCGGGATCGAGCCCGCCGTCGCTGGCCTCATGCCAGGCCGGATGGACCTCGGCCAGCAGCGCCCGCAGCGACATGGTCAGCCCTGCCAGCGCTTCGGTGCCGGCTCGGCAGGCGCGGCGCTACGCCCGCGCAGGCGGCCGCCGAACGCGAGCAGCAGCGCGATGATCACGACCACGGCCGCCGCGATGCCGATCGCCAGCGGACTCACCGCCGACAGCGCCATCGCGGTGCCACCGCTCTGCCCGGCCTCCGGCGGTGCCGGCATCGCGACGAACTTGACCGAGACCTGGTTGATGTCGGTCAGGCCTTCGACGCCGTCCTTGACCACGATCTTGATGTCGGCCTCGCGGTCGCGGACGCTGGCGCCGGGCTGTTCGAAGATCCACACCGCCGCCGAGGTCTTGCCGGTCGACCCGCCCAGCGGATCGCGCTCGGGCAGCGCGATGTGCACGCGCGCGTTGGCCACGCCCGGCAGCATGCTCAAGGTGTGCGAGATCTCCTGCTGCAGGCCGTGGATGTAGCGGCCGCGCTCATCGGTGGCCGATGAGGCGAAGCCTTCCTTTTTGAAGATGTCGCCGAGGTTCTGATAGTGCTGCCGTGGCAGGCCCCGGGCTTCCAGCACCGCCATCGCCTGCGGGATGTCGCTTTCGGCCACGACGACGTCCCAACCGACCTTGGTCGCCGACGGCTTCTTCTTGGCCTGGATGCCCGAGCCGATCAACGCGCCCATCATCTCGTTGGCCTGTCGCTCCTCGAGCGCGCTGTACAACGGGCTGCCGCCGCAGCCGGCGAGCACCAGGCACGCCAGCAACACCAGCAGCCAGCCCGACCATCGATTACGGTTGGAAAGACGCATCCAGGTCACCTCGTCAGGACTGCTGGCGGAACAGCTGCTGGATGCCGTCGGACGTGCGGTTGGCGACGTTCGATGTCATTTCGCACTGGAACAGGAAGTGGTGCGACTTCATCGTCATCTCGATGACCTGGCCAGGCGTCAGCTCCCCGGTGTTCTGGGTCATGGTCTTGGCCAGCGAGTTGATGCTTTCGGCACCGCCATTGAGGTTGTCGACCGCCGACATCAGCATCCGCATGCCCTGCGATGGCTCGGACGCGCCGACGCTGGCGACGTCGGGCGTTACATTGGCGGCCGAGGGACTGCCGCCGGCGCGGTTCATCGCCTCGGCGAACTGGTTGACTTCATAGGCATCGGCGACCGGCTGTCCACCGCCCGGTGCGCCTGCCCCCTGTGCCGCGGGCTCGATGCCGACGGCCTGGATTGCGTCCACCATGATGATCTCCTTAGAGCTATGGGCGCGTGTCGCTTACTGCTTGCGACCCAGCGTCTCGAGGGCCTGGCCGACGCTGTTCTGCGAGGTCGAGGCGTTGTTGGACAGGAACTGCATGCGCAGGCTCTCGGCGGTGAGTGCGACGACGTTCGACGGTTGGTCGCCGCCCTGGCCGATCACGTCCGACAGGTTGGTGATGCGCGTGGCCTGTGCGTCGAGGGTCTGCCCCCATGCGCGCGACATCGCCTCGTACCAGCTCGAGCTACCGCCGCCAGCGCCGCCGGTGCGGGTGCCGCGCAGGGTGTTCTGATCGTTGTGCATCGATGCGCGACCGATGAAGTTGCCGATCGCGTCGTTGGAGATGGTGGTCATGTCGTGGCTCCTGTCGTCTGCAAAAGGGGGCTTAGGGAACGAACGCGGCGCACGCGCGCCTGGGGGTTACTGGGTGGTGGCGGCCGGGCGGCCCTGGGTCGCGCCGTTGCGGGTACTCGCGACCACGCCGCGGCTACCGGCGGTGACGCCGGCGACGACCTGCACGAATCGCGGGTCGACCTGCTCGGCAGCCGGCGCCGATGCGGTCGCGGTGTCGTCGAGCGTGGCCACCGGGCCGGGGGTGATCTTGACCAGGTCGCCGCGCGCGTTGAGCACGTGGGCAGACGCACCGATGGAGATCAATCGCCCCTTGCCGGGCAGTTCGTCGCCGGGCACGAAGCGCCGGCCATCGGACGCGATCAAGTGCGGGTCCTCGCCGCGCACGATCGAGACGATGTGCGGCGGGGGCTCCTCGGGCGCCTGCCCTTGCAGCGCGGTGCGCGGCACCTGGCCATCGGGCGTCCGCGGCAGGATCCGGGCCACGCCGGAGATTTCGCTGACCGCCCGCGAGCGGGCCAGGCGCTCGATCTCGGCGCCGTCCTCGAACTCGCCGACCACTTCGACATCGCCATTGCCGGTGTAGCGGGCCTTCACCGGGATGCCGTGCCCGCGGAACATCTCGGCCACGTCGGCGGCGATGTTCTCGCCAGTGCGCAGTTGCAGCGAAGCTGCGATGCCTTCAGCCTGGAGTTGCGCGCGCAGCCGCTCGAGCGTCGCCGCGCTGTCGACCGCGCCGGTCACCGACGGCCGCCCATCGACGCCATCGGAGATCCCCGGATTCATCACACGATGCTCCTGGAGCAGTGCGTCGAGCCGATCGCGCGGATCGACCGTGGTCTGCGAACCCGGCAGCACTGCGGCGAAGATCGCCAGCGAAGCGAGCGACAGTGCGGCGATGCCGGCGATCAGCGGCAGACGGCGAACGAAGCCCGAGCGCCGCGGCGCGACCTCGTCGGGCGGCGCGAAGACGGTCACAAAGCCGTCCCAGTCCGGGTCGTCCTCGCGGCCGAACGCGATTGCGGCCTCGCCCAGCCGCACGGGCTGCACCGTGGCCAGTTCAACCGGATCGCCGGGCTCGACCTGGGTGGCGCCGACCTGGACCGGCGCGTCGAGCGCGCGGACCAGGAAGCGGCCGCCGACCAGCGTCACCAGCGCATGGTGGCTGGCCACGCCGTCGTCTGCGAGGACGATGTCGCAATCCTCGCCACTGCCCACCAGTATCATTTCCTCGGCACCGAGCACGCGGCTTGCGCCGGCATGCAGGCCGTCGACGATGCGCAGCACCTGATGCACGGGCCGCGCCGGATTGTCGTTGCGTTGCGTCATGACTGTCCTCGCTTGGCGTACGCTGCGCGCGGCACCGCGAACATCCGTGCGGCCCGGCGGCATGCGCCCCGGTTTGATACGACATGGTCACGCATTGATCTGCCCCGCCTGCACGATGCGCAGGTCCGGCGCCAGTTCCTGGTACGAGAGCACCGGCAGGTCGAAGAAATCGACCTCCATGAGCTTGCGCAGATGCCTGCGCACGTCCAGCGAACACAACAGCACCGGTCTGACGCCGGGCGCTTGCCGGCCCAGGTGCGCACGCACCTCGTTGCCGAGCCGACCGGCCAGTTCCGGAGATATCGCAAGCTGGCTGGCACCACCCGCCACGCGGACCGATTGCCGCAGCTTGTCTTCCAGTTCGGGATGGATCAACAGTACATGCAGCGTGCGCTCGTCGTCTGAATAGCGGTCGGCGATTTCGCGTTTGAGCGCGACGCGCACGTACTCGGTCAACAGCACCACATCTTTTTCGCGACCCCCGACATCCGTGATCGCCTCGAAGGCATCGCGCAGGTTGCGGATCGGCACGCCTTCTTCCGACAGCCGCCGCAGCACATCGGCCACACGCTGCGGCGCGACCACACGCAGCATTTCCTTGACCAGATCGGGATAGTCGCGCTGCATGCGCGCGAACAGGTTCGATGTTTCCTGGATGCCCAGAAACCCCCCCATGCGCCGGCGGATCGCCGCATCGGCATGGTGGCCGAGCACGTCGATCGGCGCCTGGGCGCCGTCGGCCTGCGCCTGTGTCCACTCGCCGGCGATGATCGCCGGATAGAAACCGGGCTGTTTCGCCGCGCCGGCAGCGCTCGCCGGCTGCGGCTGCAGCCAGGCGTCGGTGCGCAGACGCCCGGTCGCGATCCGCGCGCCGAATGCGGTCAAGCGGTACTCGTCGTCGGCCAGAGTCGGCACGATGCGCATCGAGGGCACCGGCACCGGCACGCCGTATTCTTCGCGCAAGCGCTGCGCGGTCTCGGCGATGCGCACCTCGAGATTGTGCCCACCCAGTGCCTGCGCGAGCGCAGGCGAGACCTGCAGTTGCAGCGGCGCGGGCGGCGCGAGATCGTCACGCTCGGTTGCCTGCTGCGCTTCGGCGACGACCTCGTCCTCGCTGACCCGGAACGCGCGGCGCAACAGCTCGAACTGATGCCGATAGCGCCAGGCGCTCAAGGTCAGCAGGCCGACGCCCAGCACCAGGAAGACGCCCCACGGGAATCCAGGCACCAGCGTCATCAGCAAGGCCAGGATGCCGGTGATCAGCAGCACGCGCGGCTGTCCGGACACCTGGCGGGTGATCGCGTCGCCCAGGTGGCGATCGTCGATCTCGCCAGTGGTGCGGGTGACGACGAGGCCGGCGGCGATCGTGGCGAGAATCGCCGGGATCTGCGAGACCAGGCCGTCGCCGATCGTCAGGATGCTGTAGACATGCGTGGCCTCGGCCAGCGGCATGCCCTTCTGCAGTACGCCGATGGCCAGGCCGCCGAGCAGATTGATCAGGATGATGACGATGCCGGCGATCGCATCGCCCTTGACGAACTTCATCGCGCCATCGAGCGAGCCGTGCAGCTGGCTCTCGGTCTCGAGCAGGCGACGCTTGCGGCGCGCCTCGTCCTTGTCGATCAGGCCGGCGCGCAGATCGGAGTCGATCGACAGCTGCTTGCCGGGCATCGCGTCCAGCGTGAAGCGCGCCGCGACTTCGGCCACGCGCTCGGCGCCCTTGGCGATGACGATGAACTGCACGACGGTGATGATCAAGAACACCACCATGCCCACGACCAGATTGCCGCCGGCGACCAGCGTGCCGAATGTCTCGACGATGTGGCCGCCTTCGGCGTGCAGCAGGATCGACCGGGTGATCGCGATCGAGATCGCCAGCCGGAACAGGGTGGTCAGCAGCAGCACGCTGGGGAAGCTGGAGAACGCGACCGGCGTCGGGATGTAGATGCCCAGCAGCAACAGGCCGAAGCCGATCGAGATGTTCACCGCCACCAGCATGTCGATGATCACCAGCGGCAGCGGCAGGATCATCACGCTGATGATGGTGACCGCCGCGAACGCCAGGATGACGTCGCTGTAGCCGAACTTGCCGCGGGGCGCGGCGCCGGCCGGTGCGCCGGTCAGGGTGGCGAACAGGGCCTTCATGCCGCCACTCCCTGGCATTGGATCGCGGGCACGCGCCGCGACGCGGGCACCGCGCAATTCCGCACTCCGCGCAAGCTGGACTTCATTCGGCGCATCTGCCCCTGACCTCGTGCGTCACTTTTTGCCCTTGTACGATACCCTACCGATGTTAGGAAGTGGTCAACCGGATGTTGCAAGCGTGTCGCAAGGCCGGGCGCAGGCAATGTGAAGGTCGCGGCGGGCCCGGCGGACCGGGTGACGCCTGGCGTCACGCAGGCTTAACGATCGCCAGCGATATTGAAGCGCGCGTCCGTACGCGTTGTCGCCTCGTTGGCTGGTGCCAAGTCATCGGCGTCCAGATCGGTGACGAACGTCACGGATTGACCGCCGACACCGATGGCAAATGCCCGGCCGGCGCGCGACCGGACCACCACCAGCCGTTCCCGGGGGCCGACCGGCAGGATCTGCACCACCGTCAACGGCGTGTCCCCTCCCGACAATCCATAGCGGCGGCGCAGCAGCCGCAGCAGCAACAACAGGCCAGCGATGATGAAGACCAAAGGCAACACGATGGCCAGCATTTCGCCGACGAATGAATCGCTGGCCGGTGCCGCGGGCGCCGCTGGCGCAGCTGCCGCCCATCCCGGCAACCAAGCGACGGCCAGCAAGCCGGGTGCCCGGCACAATGCAGAGAAACGGGACAGGCAGGCGGCACGGGTCATGGCATCTGGGCGAGTGCGCACCGGAGCGGTGCCGGCCTACGGTATCAGCGCCGTGCGGACTGCCGCCGCCGCATGACACGGGCACCTGGCCCGGCGCGCGCCTCCCGCTCCCAATCGACCGGGCGCGGTGCGCAATCCGAAGCACTGGCCGCCGTGCTGGCGGCCGTACCGTTCGCCTGCGCCGCCTTCGACCGGCGCAGCGGCGCGCTGGTGGCCGCCAATCCGCGCTTCTCGGCCGACCTGGGCGCGCTGCCCGGCCACGGCCAGCGCGATGCGCTGCTCGCCAGCCTGTATGGCGACCTGACCGGCGAGGCGCGCGGCGAGGAAGTACGCGCGCCGCACAGCGGCCGCTGGTATGCGCTGCACTGGCGCGATCTCGACTGCGGCGACCAGGCACTGTCGTTATTGACTGCCGTCGACATCAGCGAACGCATCGAAACGCTGGATTCGCACAAGTCGCAGCAGGAAAAGCTGCTCTTCACCTCCAGGATGATGTCGGTCGGCGAGATGGCCGCCACGCTCGCACACGAACTCAACCAGCCGCTGGCGGCGATCGTGAACTACCTCAACGGCAGCCTGCGGCTGGTCGGCCAGGCCGGCGGCCCGGTCCAGGTCGAGCGCGCATTGCAGGCCGCGCGGACCCAGGCCGAGCATGCGAGCGCGGTGATCGCACGTGTGCGTGAGTTCGTCCGCGCTCGCGAGCCGCGCCGCGACGCCCAGGAGCTGCCGCTGATCGTCGATACCGTGCTCGAGCTGCTGCGGCTGGAGGCCGAGCGCCAGCAGTTGCGCGTGGAACTGGCGCTGCCGGCCTCGCTGCCGCCGGTCTACGCCGACCGGGTGATGATCGAGCAGGTGCTGCTGAACCTGGTCAAGAACGCGATCGAGGCCATGCGCGAGGTGCCCGCCGCGCAGCGCGGCCTGCGGATCGAGGCCCGGGTCAATCTGGACGACGAGATCGAGGTCCGGGTCTGCGACCGCGGTCCGGGCCTGAGCCCGGCACAGAGCGAGCAACTGTTCTCGCCGTTCTACACCACCAAGTCCGATGGCCTGGGCATTGGCCTGGCGATCTGCCGGTCGATCATCGAATACCACGAAGGGCGGCTATTCTTCGAGGCCAGGGATGGCGGCGGCAGCGTGTTCGGTTTCACGCTGCCCACGCCCGACAGGAGGATCTAGCGATGCCCGGCACGCCTTGCGTCTATCTGGTCGACGACAACGATGGCTTCCGCGACTCCACGGCCTGGCTGCTGGAGACGGCGAACTTCGAGGTGCGGGCATTCGCGTCCGCCGCCGCCTTTCTGACTGTGTTCGACAGCACCCGCCACGGCGACGACGAGTGCCTGGTGTCGGACATCCGCATGCCCGAGATGAGCGGCCTGCAGTTGCAGGACGAACTGCTGCGGCGCGGCTCCTCGCTGCCGCTGATCTTCGTGACCGCGCACGGCGACGTGCCGCTGGCGGTCGAGGCGATGCGCAAGGGCGCATCGAACTTCCTCGAAAAGCCCTTCAGCGACGAGGCGCTGGTCGAGGCGATCGGTCATGCGCTGCGCCGCGAACGCCGCCAGGCGGGGGCACCCCAGGGCGAGGCCCTGGCGAAACTGAGCCCGCGCGAGCGCCAGGTGCTCGACCTGGTGGTGGCCAGCAAGCCGAACAAGATCATCGCCGACATCCTGGGCATCAGCATCAAGACCGTGGAACTGCATCGCGCGAACATGATGAGCAAACTGGGCGTACGCTCGTTGCCCGAACTGATGAAGGTGGCGCTTGGACATGGCTGACTCGGGCGCATCGGCGCGCTCCCGCAACGCGACCTCGCTGCGCGAGCGCATTCCCCAGCTGACCACGGCCCAGGCGCAGGCACTGCGCGCGCTGCACCGCCGGCGCCGGCAGTGGCCGTCGACCGCCGGCACGCTGGTCCTGCGCGAAGGCCGCCCGGGCGATCCGGCGAGCGTGTTCGAGCTCGATGCCGACGGCAGCCGGGTGGGCCTGCGCCTGAGCGCAATGCCTGCGGCCGACGACGACGATGCGCTGCGCTGGCAGGACCACCAGGGGCGCGCACGCGTGCTCGCCTGGAGCCTGGCGCACGAAACCGCGCTGGTGCGTCTGAGCGAGGCGCTGGGCACCTCATTGCTGCCGCTGCCCGACCCGCCGCCGGCACCGGCCGTCGATGTGGTCTGGGTCGACTTCGAACTGCGCGCCGACGATGGCGCGTTGCTGACCGGGAGCCTGCGCGCGAGCGTCGACTGGCTCACGGCCGCGCTCGGCCGCGACGCGGCGATCGATACCGCAGCCGCCGATACCGGCCACTGGCGCCAGCTGCCGGCCGTCGTGTCGCTGGCGCTGGCTGGCCCGCCACTGACCGCCGCCGATCTGCGCAACCTGCGTCCTGGCGACGTGGTGATCGTCGGGTCGACCCGCCAGCCGACGCTGCATGCCGATGCCGTCGGCATGCGCTGGCCGATCCGGCCCGGCGCCGAAGGCTGGCGGATCGATGGCCCCCCGAGCCCCCAACCCCGATTCCAGGAGAGTGCCCCGATGAGTGACACCGACGCCCCCGACGCCCCCGACACGCCCGCCGCCGAGGCGCCCGCGCCCGTCGAGGACCCGGCCAGCCGCCTGCCGGTGGAGGTGGCGTTCGAACTGGGCAAGGTCGAGCTGCGGCTGGGGGACGTCGCCGGCCTGCAGCCGGGCTACGTGTTCGCCCTGCCCGCGCACCTGGAAGGCGCGAACGTGACGATCCGCGCCAACGGCCGTATCGCCGGCCAAGGGGAACTGGTCGCGGTCGGCGACACGCTCGGCGTGCGCCTGCTGTCCTGGAGCTGAGGCATGGACTTCAGCACGTTCTCGCCCGCCCTCGTCCTGGTGACGGTGGTCAGCTTGGCGCTGGCGCCGTTCGTGGCGGTGATGGTGACCTCCTTCACCAAGATCGTGGTGGTGCTGAGCCTGCTGCGCAACGCGCTCGGGCTGCAGCAGGTGCCGCCGAACGTGGTCATCAACGGCCTGGCGATCGTGCTGTCGATCTATGTGATGTACCCGGTGATCCTCGACGTCAACGCCGCCGTCGAGGCGCGGCTCGAAGGCCGTCCGCCGCCGGTCTCGGTGCAGCGCCAGATCGAGGCGCGCGCCCAGCAGCAGGCCATACGCGAGGGTCGCGCGATCGAGGTCCGGCCCGCGGCGACGACCGCCCCGCCGCAGGCTGAGGCAACGGCGACCAGCCCGGCCGCGGCCGACGGCCTGGCCGCCGAAGCCCAGGCCCGCGGCGAGACCGGCCCGGCGCCCGATCCGATGTTCAGCGCGGTGCGTGGCGGCTCGAGCAACGACCCGCCCGAAGCGCGCGAGCCGGCATTGCCGGCATTGGCCGAAGAGATCACCCAGCCGGCCACGCCGAGCGCGGCACCGGCGGCGAGCGGTGCGTTCGACACCAACCGGCTGCTGACGATGATCGACGCCGGCAAGGAGCCGCTGCGCACGTTCCTGATCCAGCATTCGAGCGATGCCGAGCGCGCGTTCTTCCTGCGCAGCGTGCAGCGCATGCTGCCGGCCGAGCGCCGCGGCGACCTGACCCCGGACGACTTCATCGTCGTCGTGCCGGCCTTCACCGTCAGCGAACTCACCGCCGCGTTCCAGATCGGCTTCCTGATCTTCCTGCCGTTTTTGATCATCGACCTGGTGGTGGCCAACATCCTGCTCGCGCTGGGCATGATGATGCTCTCGCCCACGACCGTGTCGCTGCCGTTCAAGCTGCTGCTGTTCGTGCTGATCGACGGCTGGGCCAAGCTCGTGCACGGCCTCGTGCTCACTTACGGAACGACCTGATGGGCGACGTCCTGGAGTTCACCAAGGAAGCGCTGTGGCTGGTGCTGCTGCTGTCGGGACCGCCGGTCGCGGCCGCGGCGCTGATCGGCCTGGTGGTCGCGTTCCTGCAGGCGGCCACGCAGCTGCAGGAGCAGACGTTCCCCTACGCGCTGAAATTTCTGACCGTGGTCATCATGCTGTTCGTGACCGGATCGCTGATCGGCGGCACGCTGTACGTGTTCGCCGACCGCATTTTCCTCGACTTCCCCGGCCTCGTCCGGCGCTGATGTTCGACTTTGCGCAGAACCCGCTGCTGGCGCTCGCGCTGACGCTGCCGCGCGTGGCCGGGGCGTTTTTGATGCTGCCGCTGCTGACCACCGAAACGGTGCCGGCGATGGTGCGCAACAGCTTCATGGTCAGCCTGGCGATCGTGGCGATCCCGATCGCGCTGGCCGGTGCGCCGCCGATCGAGGCCGCGGGCACCGCGCACTGGTCGGCGATCGTGCTCAAGGAAACCTTCATCGGCATCTCGATCGGCTTCTGCTACGGCATCGTGTTCTGGGCGATCAGTTCGGCCGGCACGATCATCGACACCCAGGTGGGCATGTCGATGGCGCAGATCTTCGATCCGATCCAGGGCCACCAGACCTCGCTGCACGGCGAGTTCCTGTCGCAGCTCTCG
This sequence comes from Luteimonas sp. TWI596, assembly GCF_039674105.1. Taxonomy (NCBI): domain Bacteria; kingdom Pseudomonadati; phylum Pseudomonadota; class Gammaproteobacteria; order Lysobacterales; family Lysobacteraceae; genus Luteimonas; species Luteimonas sp. TWI596. Next base: position 45,111 of record NZ_JBDJMU010000002.1, on the reverse strand, counting down.
TCGTGGCTGTTCATGGCCAGCGGCGCATTCCTGGTGTTCCTCGACCTGCTGATGACCAGCTACACCGTGTGGCCGGTCATGAGTTTCTTTCCCGACATCCGGCTCAGCGGCATGGCCTTGTTCGTCGGGCAGTTCAGTTACCTGATGACGGCGATGCTGCTGCTCGCCGCCCCGGCGATGGTGATCCTGCTGGTCATCGACCTGTCGTTCGGCCTGGTCAACCGCTATGCGCCGCAGCTCAACGTGTTCGCGCTGACGATGCCGATCAAGGCCTGGCTGGCGACGGCGATCATCCTGCTGATGCTCGGCGTGTTCGTCGAGATCGTGATGCGCCGACTGGTCGACAACAGCGGCCTGGTGAACGCCTTGAAGAGCGCGTTCGGGGGATAGACGGGGCGAACCGGCGACGGATGCCCACTAGCGCATCGGATCGCGCGGATCCTCGAATCGCTCGGCGACCGAGGGATCGTCGGCCAGCGGCGGCGCCGGTGCGGATGCGTCGACAAGGCCGATCTCCTCGCGCATGTCCTCGGGCGGCACGAACTCCGGCGGCTCGGGGCGCGACTCGCCCGAGCGCATGCCCTCGGCCCAGTACAGCACCTGGGCGACCGCCTCGAAGAACTCGTTGCCGATGTAGTCGTCAATCTCCACGCGCGCATTGAGGCCGCGTGCCAGCGGCACGTTCTGCAGGATCGGCACCCCCGACTCCTCGGCCACCCGCCGGATCTCCTCGGCCATGTGGCCCTCGCCCTTGGCCACGACCAGCGGCAGGTCGTCGGTGCCCTGCTCGTATTGCAGGGCGACGGCGATATGGGTGGGATTGGTCACGACGACGCTCGATCCGCGGACGGCATTGAGCATGTTCTGCTGCGACCACTCCTGGTGCAACTGCTTGCGCCGCTGTTTGACGTAGGGGTCGCCTTCGTTCTCCTTGACCTCCTGCTTGATGTCGCGCCGGCTCATGCGCAGCTTCTTGATGTAGGAGTACTTCTGGTACGAGGCATCGAGCGCGGAGACGAAGAAGAACACGAAGATCGTCCAGATGCCGATCCACTTGAGCGCGTGCCAGATCGCGCTGCCGATCGCGGCCGGCTGCGCGAACGGCAGGTGCAGCAGGTTGGGGATCATGCCCCACAGCACGAAGCCGCCGATGGCGATCAGCGCCGCGCTCTTGAACAGCGACTTGACCAGCTCGACGAGATTGTCCATCGAGAACATCTTCTTGATGCCGCTGACCGGGTTCATCTTGGCCAGGTCCGGCGTGACCTTCTTCATCGAGGCCACCGGCCCGACCTGCAGGAACTCCACCAGCAGGCCCAGCAGCACCGCCATCAGCAGCAGCGGCAGGGTCATCGACACGAAGGCCTGCGCGGCCAGCGGCACGACGGTGCGCAGCGCGATGTCGAACGGCTGGTTCATGACCTCCAGCGCCTGCTCGAACAGGCCGCGCACGCGCCGGAACATGAAGCCCATCAACAGCCAACCGCCGACCAGCCAGCCCATCACCAGCACGGTGCTGGTCAGTTCCCGGCTCTTGCTGACATTGCCTTCCTTGCGGGCGTCCTTGAGCTTCTTGCTGGTCGGTTTTTCGGTTTTGTCGGCGCCTTCGTTCTGCTCTGCCATGCGGGCCTGCACCGGCGCATCACGGGGGTCTGAGGCTAGCATGCAGCGCGCAGTGCGCGGGCCAGGCGCAAACGGGGCGCCGGCCATCGTGCATTCATGTTGAAGCCGCCGGCCGTCGGCCATCGGGCACCCCCCTAGGGCCAGCCCGAGATAGCCCGCATGTGGCACCGGCGTTACAGTCGCGCCATCGTCGCCATGAGCGGCCTCCACGGACCCGAGCGGACACGGTATGAGCGGTATCTCCTCCAACACCGGCTTCACCGCCGCCAGCCTCGAACGGCTGGGCAGCCAGGTCGCGTTCGACGACCTGCGCCAGCCCGATGGCAGCGGCCTGGTCGGTCTGGTCGAGGCTGACAGCGCGCTCGCAGCCCGCGGTCCGCAGGCCGATCCGGGCGAGGACATGCTCAATGCCGTCGCCTGGAACGACGTCCCGGCCGGATCGCGGCTGTTCGCCGGCGATCGCGCGCTCGAAGGCCGTCTTGCCGGCATGGACCTGGCCGCCGCCGCCGACCACGGGACCGACGCGATCCTCGACGCGCTCGGCTAGGGCGGCGCGCGCACGACGCGCTAGAGTGCCGTCGTCCTTGCTGGCTGCAACCCGATGAACGCCGTGCCCTCCGCGCAATCCCTGCGTACTGCCGCCGACCGCCTGGTCTCGGCGCTCGCCACGCATCCCGATCCCGAGTACCGGCTGACCGTGCTCAAGCGCCTGGCACGGCGCCTGGGCGAGGACCGCTATCCGCTGTTCCTGCGCCTGCTGGAGGTGGTCGCCGAAAGCGACGACAGCCACGCGCAGCGCCTGGTTGCCGACACTTTCGGAACGGCTCTGCGCCGCATGGACCTGCCGGGCGGCGCGCTGAGTTCGTGGGGCGCGACCCGCCTGCCCGATGCCAGCGGCCCGGTCGCGGCCAGCGCGTTCTCCGGCCAGTTCTTCGGCGGCACCCCGCGCCGCCTGCTCGGGCCGGTGGAGTACCTGACAGTCTGGCACCTGCAGCGGACCCAACGCACCGCGCTGTCGGCGCAGACTTTCCGCAAGAGCCTGGCCGGGATGATCGCGCTGCTCAACCGCAGCGAGGATGCGCGCACGCTGTATCCGCAGAAGCTCGCCGCCGATGCCCAGAACGAACTGGAAGGCGCCTACACCCGCGCCACGCGCGAGCGGCTGGCCGCGATCGCCGCGGCCTGGCGCGCCGGACGCACGCCCGACGAGATCGCCCAGGCCGCGCTCGATGCCGCGGCGGCCGACACCCCACGCGGCTGGGTCACGCACGATCTGTGAGCGCGGTCAGGACGTCTGACTTGTCGTGAGCGACCCGGCCATTGCAGGATGGCCGGCCTGACGGGGCCGAGGAGAATCGCCGGATGCATGCGCACGCGCCGACCCGCCGCCGGCCCCGCCGGCGCCCGCATCGTGGGTGCACGGCCCTGTTGCCGCTGCTGCTGTGGCTGGGCGGCTGCGACCGGCCCGCGCCCGACACCGCACCAGCGCCGACCGGCGGCGCGACACCGGTCGAGGCGGTCACGCGCCTGACCGGACACCTGCGCGACGGGGATCTGGCCGCGTTCGCCCGCGATGCGCTGCCGGCCGATCTGGCGCCGGCGCTCGAGCAGGCCTGGCGCGAGGACCGCACCCGGTGGCCGCTGTCGGAGTTGCCGCTGTCGGGCCAGATTCCCGCAGCGCTGGCCGCGCTGCACGCGCCGGACGCCGAGCGTGCGCTGCTGGCGACCTTCGATCGGCAGTTCGCCGGCGCCGAAGGCGAACTGCGCTCGACGGCACGGGCTTTGGCTGTGTTCGCGACCCAGTACCTGACCCAGTCGCCGGGATTCAGCGACGACGAACGTCGGCATTACACGCAACTGGTCGCAGCCACCGGTGAGTGGGCGGCCCAGGCGCCGCTGGCCGACCGCGCCCTCGCCCAGCTGACCGTCGAAGCGCTCGCCACTGCGGTCCGGCGCACTGCGCTCGACAGCGACGCCGCGCTCGGCCGGGCCGGCATGGCGGCCGGGCTGCGCCGCCTGTCGCCGGTGTTCGAGGCCGGCAAGCAGCAATTGCGCGCCTACGGCCTGGATCTGGATGCGAGCTTCGACAGCGTCGAGCCGACGCTGGCCTCGCAGACCGGCGACCAGGCGCGGGTGCGGCTGCGCTACCTGCTCCAGGGCCGTTCGATCGATGCCGAGATCGGCGTCGAGCGTGTGGACGGACGCTGGTACGTGGCCGACTTCCTGCGCCACGCCCGCGCCGCGGCCGCCCCCCCGCCGGCCCCCTGACGTCCGCCGCACGGGGCCGCTTGGGCATAATGCCGCCGATGCCCGACCAACCGACCTTCCCCTTTCCCGACGACCCGCGCCCCCGGCGCGACGGCGACGACACCGACCGGACGCCTGCGGCCCAGCCGCCGGATGCCGCCCCTGCGCCGGCCGACGCACACGCGCGCGCCGCGCACGCGGCCGCCCAGGCGACCGCTGCGGACCCGGCGCAGGCTGCCGATGCGACCCCGGCCACGGACGCGCGCACACCCCTCGTGGCGCGCCATCCGGCCGCGCCGCGCCGGACCGCGCGCCGGCCGTGGTGGGCCGGCCTGCTCGACCGGCTCCTGCGCCCCTGGATCGGGCTGAAGGTCGAACCGCAGGCCCCCGAGACGCTGGTCGACCATCGTCCGGTCTGCTACGTGCTCGAGGACTACGGCCTGTCGAACGCGTTGATCCTCGAACGCGCCTGCCGCGACGCCGGCCTGCCGTCGCCGCTGCAGCCGCTGCCCGGCGACCCGCTGGGGCGCAAGCGCGCCTATGTCGCGCTGTCGCGGCGCAACGCCGGCAGTGCGCTGGCGCTGGCGGCCGGCAAGCCGCCGTCCAAGTCGACACATTCCGAATCGCTGTCGCGCCTGCTCGAGGCGCACCGACTCGATCCCACCCTCGATGTGCAGGTGGTGCCCGTCTCGATTTTCGTCGGTCGCTCGCCCGACAAGGCCAACGGCTGGTTCTCGGTGCTGTTCTCGGAGAACTGGACGATCGTCGGCCGCTTCCGGCGCCTGCTGTCGATCCTGCTCAATGGCCGCGACACGCTGGTGCGCTTCGCCGAGCCGGTCGCGGTGCGGCCGCTGCTCGACGAGGACCTGGGCGCCGAACGTACGGTGCGCAAGCTCTCGCGCGTGCTGCGCACGCATTTCAACCGCATGCGCGAGGCCATCATCGGCCCCGACCTGTCGACTCGTCGGCTGCTGGTCGACAAGGTCCTGGCGTCGCCGTCGGTCAAGGACGCGATCGCCGACCAGGCGCGGCGCGACAACAGCCGGCCGGAGGACGCGTGGAAGAAAGCCCACGCCTACGCCTACGAAATCGCTGCCGACTACTCGCATCCGCTGGTGCGCTCGGCCAGCTTCCTGCTGACCACGGTGTGGAACCGGATCTTCCGCGGCGTGCTGGTCCACCACCTGGACCGCTTCAAGGAGGCCGCGCCCGGGCACGAGATCGTCTACGTGCCCAGCCACCGCAGCCACATGGACTACCTGCTGCTGTCGTACCTGCTCTACGGCCGCGGCATCGTGCCGCCGCACATCTTCGCCGGCGTCAATCTCAACCTGCCGGTGATCGGCACACTGCTGCGCAAGGGCGGCGCGTTCTTCGCCCGGCGCAGCTTCCGCGGCAATGCGCTGTATTCGGCGGTGTTCTCCGAGTACATGGCGCAGTTGGTCGGCGGCGGCTACTCGATCGAGTATTTCATCGAGGGCGGCCGCTCGCGGACCGGCCGGCTGCTGCCGCCCAAGGGCGGCGCGCTGGCGATGACCCTGCGCGCCTACCTGCGCGAGCCGCGCAAGCCGGTGCTGTTCCAGCCGGTGTACATCGGCTACGAAAAGCTGATGGAGGGCAGCAGCTATCTCGACGAGCTGTCGGGCAAGGCCAAGAAGAAGGAATCGATCTGGCGGCTGCTGTGGGGCATCCCGCAGGTGCTGCGCAGCAACTACGGCCAAGTGGTGGTGAACTTCGGCGAGCCGATCCACCTCAACGCGGTGCTGGCCGAACTGGCACCCGACTGGGACGGCCGCGCCGTGCCCGAGGACGCCAAGCCGACGTGGCTGGCCAACACCATCGACGTGCTGGCCCAGCGCATCCACGTCAACATCAACCGCGCAGCCGACGTCAATCCGATCAACCTGCTCTCGCTCGCGCTGCTGTCCACGCCCAAGCACGCGATGGGCGAGGCCGACCTGCTGGCGCAGATCGCGTTGTCCAAGCAGTTGCTCGCCGACGTGCCGTACTCCGACCGCGTCACGCTGACCCCGCACACGCCGGCGGAGATCGTCGCCCACGGCGAAGAGATCGGCGTGCTCGAACGCGTCGCCCACCCGCTGGGCGATGTCCTGCGGGTCGGCGACGACGAGCAGGCGGTGCTGCTGACCTACTTCCGCAACAACGTGCTGCATCTGTACACCGCCTCAGCGTGGATCGCCTGCTGCTTCCTGCACAACCGCCGCATGAGCCGGCACACGCTGCTGCGGCTGGGCCGCACGATGTATCCGTTCCTGCAGGCCGAACTGTTCCTGCCCTGGACCGAGGACGCCTTCGCCGACCGCATCGCGCGCACGCTGGCCACCTTCGTGCGCGAGGGGCTGCTCGAACCGCTCGCCGACGACCATGACGGTGATCCGGTCTACGGCCGCAATGCCGGACAGAGCGACGAGGTCTTCCGGCTGCGTGCGCTCAGCCACCCGCTGCAGCAGGCCTTCGAGCGCTACTACATCGCGATCTCGGTACTGGCCAAGAACGGCCCGGGCACGCTGGGCGCCGGCGAACTCGAGGGCCTGTGCCAGTTGGCCGCGCAGCGCCTGTCGCTGCTGTATGCGCCGGCTGCGCCGGAGTTCTTCGACAAGTCGCTGTTCCGCGGCTTCATCCAGAAGCTGCGCGAACTGGGTCTGGTCCGGCTCGACGGCAACAGCAAGCTGGTGTTCGACGAGCGGCTGACCGCCCTGGCCAAGGATGCGAAGGTGATCCTGGGCCGCGAGCTGCGGCATTCGATCGAGAAGGTCAGTCCGGAAGCAGTGCGCGCCGAGCCGGCATCGACCGAGGCGGCCAACACGGCCGATTAACGCACCTGCGCCGATGCCCGGTCGACGGGCGCGGCGTCGCTGCCGATGGCGGCACGCAGGGCGTCGATCTTGGCATCGGCGTCGGCAATCAATGCCGGCTTGTCCAGCTTGACCGCGATCGCGCGGGTGCGCTGCGCGGCGTCCAGCGCCTCGGTGTGGCGCTGCCGCTCCGTCAGCCAGCGCGTCTGCATCAACAGTGCACTGTGCGCGACGCCATCGGCGAACATCGTCCCGGTCTGGGCCGCATCGCGTTCCAGCACGGTCAACGCGTCGAAGGTTTCAGCGTCGTTCTCGCCATAACGGACGAGAAATCCGCACTCGGCCAACCGGACCATCATCGCGTCCTGGCTGTCGGTCCCGAACTGACGTGCGGCGTCGCGCTTGCCCAGCGCCAGTTGCTGCGCCGCCTCGTCCTTGCGACCGGTGGTCGCGAGCAGCATCGCGTAGCCCCCCCGATGATGCGCCGAGACTTCGCCGTGCGCCGCGACACTGCTCGCGATCGCCGCCCCGAGCGTGTCGCGCGCACGGATCAGGTCCGGATCATCGGCAGCGTTTCCGGCCCGTGCCCACAGATTGCTCGCCCTCAGAAAACGCGCCTCGAGCGTGAACTCCTGATCCGGGCCGTAGTGCCGCTCGTAAATGCGCAGTGCCCGTCCGGTCCGTTCGAACGCTCGGTCCATGTCGCGCGCGTAGGCAGCCAGATGCGCCTGGGCCATGTAGGCGCGCGCGACCGCCGGATGCTCGGCGCCGAGCGCTTCGGACAGAATGCGCTCGGCGAGAGCCGCGGTCTCGCCCGCGCCGGCCAGATCGGCGTTGAGGATCTGGATGAAGGCCAGCTCGGCCAGGGCCATTCCGGTCTGCGGATGCCGCTCGCCCAGGCTCGCGCGACGCCGCGCGATCAACTGGTTCGCCAGTGCGAGCGCGCGTTGCTCGCGCCCGGGCTTGCGCGACGCCCGCACGGTACGGATCAACGATTCGCGGGCATCGTCGGCCAGGATCGGCGCCGCGTCGTCGGTCAAGGCGATCGCGCGCAGCAGATCGGCCTCCGACTCCTCCATGCGCATGCGCCAGCGCAGCCAGATCCCGCGCTGGGTCAGCAGTTGCGCGGTGATGTTGTCGGCGACCGCCGCGGGCAGCGAACGCGCCTCGGCGATCGCCGTGTCCAGCGTTGCAAAGGCGTCCTGCGAACGGCCTTGTCCCGATTCGGCCACCGCGCGCTGCGCGAGGAGCCGCAAGTGGGCGAGCCGGTGCTGCTCGGTCAGCCGGACGGGCAACCGCGCCAGGCCTGCGGCGACCGTCGCCTCGGCATCGGCATGTCGGGCCTGCAGACTCTGGAGTTGCGCCAACGTGGCCAGGTTGAAAGCCGCGGCCAGGGGATCGCGCGGATCGATCACCTCTCCGGCCTCGCGCGCCAGCGCCTCGGCCCGCGCATAGTCGCCGGCGACGGCCCAACTGCGCGCGAGCACCGACAGGCCCCTGGCTCGCATGCCGTCCGCATCGGAGCCGACGGCCTGCCGGCGGAGGCCCTGCTCGAGCGAAACCAGCAGCGCCGACCGGGTCGGCGGCAGGTCGCCCAACTCCGAGATCGCGGCCATGCCCAGCATGGATTCGAAGAAACGGTCGGCCTGACTGGCGATCACCGCCTCCCGGCTGCCCTGCCACACATGCCCACCAAGCAGACCGAGAAGCGCGACCGCCGTCGCCGCGCCTGCGAGCACCAGCGCCCTGCGCGCGCGGGACCTCGGTGCCGGCCGGCCGCGCCGCGACCAGGCCGTGAGCGCGTCGGTCAAGGCCTCGACACTCGCAAAGCGGCGCTCGGGATCGACGGCGACGGCCTGCAATACGATCGCGTCCAGCGGGCCGCGCAACTGTCGCGCCAGCGCGGATGCCGACCCGGCGCCACGCACGCGGACAGCAGAGGTATCGAGTGCAGCCACCAGCGAAGACGGCGCACGCGGCTGCGCCGACGCCAGAGGCGCAGCGCAGGGGCCGTCGCCGCACAGCAGCCGGCACAGCAGCACGCCCAGCGCGTAGACGTCCACGCGCATGTCCCGCGCCCCGCTCGCCAGCGCCTCGGGGGCGGTGTAACCGCTCGTCATCGCCAGCCGCTGCGCCGGCGCGAGCGCGTCGGAGGACATCAGCATCGAGAGGCCGAAATCCAGCAGCCGCGGGCGGCCCTGGGGGGTCACGAGCAGGTTGGACGGCTTGATGTCCTGATGCACGACGCCGCGCGCGTGGGCGTAGGCGACCTGGCCGCAGGCCTCGACGAACAACGCGACGCGATCGCGGATCGACAGCGCCCGCGCGTCGCACCACTGGTCGATTGCGACGCCGTCGATCAGTTGCATGGCGTACCAGGGTCGTCCGGCATCGTCGACGCCGCCGTCGAGCAACGGCACGATATCGGGATGCGTGAGCTCGGCGAGGACATTGCGTTCGGCGAGGAAGGCCTCGACCAGGCGCGGAGAAACGAGGTCGTCGCGGATGCATTTGAGCGCGGCGACCTGCCGCAGCTGTGCGTCCCAGCGGCGGGCCCGGTAGACCGTGCCCATGCCGCCGCGTCCCAGAACGCCGGTGATCTCCCAGGCGCCGATCCGGGTCCCCAGATGCGGATCGGTGTCGGGATGTGCCGCCTGCGTCTCCAGCAGTCCCGAAATCGCCGGGAACGGGGCGCGTGCGATCGAGCGCCCCCGATGATCGGCCGCGAGCAGTGCCGACAGCGCCGCGTGCAACGCAGGATCGGACTGGGCCAGACGGGCCAGCTTCCGCGCTCGCCACCAGCCCGGCAGGCGCACGTAGGCATCGAACAGCTCCAGCGCCCGTCGCTGGACCGCAGGCTCGGAAGACAACGGCGTGTCGATGGCAACTCTCCTGCGTGCGCACCGGATCGGTGGGGATGCACTAGCATGCATCGACCGCGATCGGCAGTCAGGACTGGATACCAACCGGGCCCATGAACGCGACAGTACATCCCGCCCCGGCGCGGTCGGATTCGACCGCGCTGCGCGATGGCGATGCGCTCGATCCGGCCATCGCCCGCCTGCTTGCCGAGGCCGGCGATGGGGATGCCGCTGCCTGGGACACCATCTACCGTCTGCTCTACGACGATCTGCATCGGATCGCCAAGTCGGAAATCCGCCGGCTGGCGATCGCCAGCCACTCGCCGACCTCGCTGATCAGCGAGACCTGGATCAAGCTCGCACGCGCGCATGTCCCGGCCGACTCGCGCGCGCACCTCGTCGCACTGCTCGCGCGCGCGATGCGGTTCGTGCTGGTCGACCAGGCGCGTCGGGCGACTGCCAGCAAGCGGGGGCGGGACATCCTGGTCGTCGCCAGCGCCGAAGCACGCGCTGTGCCTGGCGACGCGCTCGAACTCGATCAACTGCTGAGCATCCACAGCGCCCTGCAGGCGCTCGAGACCCTAGACCCGCGCCTGGCGCAGGTCGTCGAGCTGCGCTACTTCGCCGGACTGGACGAAGCCGAGATCGCGTCGCTGCTCGACGTTGCGGTGCGCACCGTCCGACGCGACTGGCGCAAGGCGCGCGCGTTCCTGCAGGCGCAACTGGACCGTCCTGTCGGCACGCGTCCCGGGCCATCGCAGCCGACGGGCGATCGCGCCTAACGGCTGAACGCAGCGTTCGTCGACCGGGTTGTCCTGTTCCGGCGGCTTTTCGCGAATCAACTGGACAGAGGCTGCGCGCGCGCGGCCCGCACCGCCGCGCATCGATGGCCGAGCCCCCGCTCGACCGTCCACCGCCCGCGCACGCCCCGCAACCGATGTCCGATTTTCCGAGCAGCCAGGCATGCCTACTCCCCCCTTACAGCAGGTCCCGCCCCCCATCGCCCCGGCCGTGCATGGCGACGACGCGTCCCAGTGGCGCGTGGTCGCCTCCCGGATCGGTCCCGACGCGGCCGGGCGCTTCGAGCGCGTCGGCGACGGTCTGCGCCTGCATTTCGACGACGGCGCCATCCTGACGATCCGCCACCTTTTTCCCGCAGGCGAAGCCGTGGTCGAGACCCCGGCGCAGCGCGACGCGCCCGATCAGGACACGCCGCCTCGAACGCCGGCCGACGCCGACACCAGTCCCGCGCATCCAGCATCGTCCACGCCACCGGACGCCGGCCGCGACACCGGCACCTGGCGGCTCGACGGGCACGGCTGGCACCTCGTGTCGCCCAACGGCCACAGCATCGACCTCACGCTCGCCGAACAGCGCCTGCTGGCGCGCCTGGCCGTATGCCCCGGACACCCGGTGGCGCGCGCCACGTTGATCCACTGCCTGGCCGATGACATCGACACCTTCGACCCGCACCGCCTGGAAGTGCTGGTCCATCGACTGCGGCGCAAGTGCAGTCGACGCGCCGGGACCGACCTGCCGCTGCGCACGGTGCACGGACTGGGCTACATGCTGATCTGGTAAGTCGCCCGGCCCGACGGGCGCCTGCGGCCGGCACGGGCGAGTCAGGCTGGTTCGTCGGGGATCAGCGACGATTCGAGCTGCGCGATCGCATCGCGCAGCGCCAGCTTGCGCTTCTTCAGGCGCTTGAGCATGACCTCGTCGTGCAGCGGATCGTGCTGCAAACGGTCGATCAGTGCATCGAGCTCGCGGTGCTCGCCGCGCAACGCGACAAGACGCTGGGCAGGGGAGTCGTCGGCACGCTCGAAGGCCATGGTCGTGAGCTTACCCGAGCGATCGCGGCCCCGCTTGGCGCCTGCGCCCGGCCCTGCAAGAATGCGATCGCGCCAGTCGGGGGATGGCGCGTCGTCCATCGTCGATCCGCGGCGCCTCCGGCCGCGTCCGCTTTCGGAAAGACACGATGCGAATCCAAGCAAGCTCTCTGTCGATCGCCTGCGCCGCGCTGCTCGCCGCCTGCGCCACCTCCGCCAGCGCCCAGTCCAAGTACGACGGCTACCTGTGCTGCAACCTGCGCAGCGACGGCAGTTGGATCAGCGACAGCAACTATGCCGAAAACGGCAAGCGCGTGATCCCGGCCGGCACCCCGGCCAGCGTCACCGGCCACGGCCGCTACCGCGTCAACGTCCGGATCGACGGCCAACGCCAGTCGATCGGCAACGACTACAGCCGCGACCTCGATCTGGACACCTTCGCACGCCGCTACGTCGTGACCGAAGACCCGGCGGCGAAGATCGCGAGCTGGCCGGCCAAGGTGCAGGAGGCGGTGCGCCGCGCCAAGATCACCCCGGGCATGACCCGCGAGCAGGTCATCACCTCGCTCGGCTATCCGATCAGCAGCGAGAACCCCGACCTCGAGGCGCCGCTGTGGCGCTACTGGCTCAGCAGCTTCGCCGAGTTCCAGGTGCTGTTCGACGGGTCCGGTCGCGTGCGCGACATCAGCACCGACGCCAACACCCGCAACCTGGTCTGGGTGCCCTGACGCTGCGGCCGGCGCCCGTCGCACACGGGCGCCGGCCTCACAGCGGATGCAGGCGCAGCCCTTCCGCGTCCAGCCGCAGCCCGATGTCGAGCCCGATCGCCTCGAGCAGGTCGGCATCGTGGGAGACGACGAGCAGCGCACCGGGCCAGGCACGCAGCAGCGCGACCAGCGCATCGACGCTGGCCGGAACGAGGTGACTGGCCGGCTCGTCGAGCAGCAACAACGGCGCGGCCGGTGTGACCCACGCCGCCGCGGCGATCGCCACACGCATCCGCTCGCCGCCCGAGAGCGTGCGCATCGGTCGCTCTACGTGGTCGCGGCCCAGCCCCAGCAATGCGAGCCGGGTCGCGATCGTCGCACTTGTCTCGTCGGGCATCGCCGCCTGCAGCCAATCCAGTGCCCCGGTCTCGCCCGGCAGGCCGTCGAGGTGCTGGTCGAGCGTCTGCGCCGGCACCAGTGCCCGGGCAGACCCGCTGGCGAGCCTGGCCTGGCCGAGCAGCGCACGCAGCAGGGTGCTCTTGCCGCTGCCGTTGCGGCCGGTCAGCCCGATCCGCACCGGCCCGCTCGCCTGCCAGTCGAGTGCGGCGACCGGATGGGCGCAGGTCGGATGCGCCTGCGCGAAGGCCAGCACCTGCCGGCCCGGCGGCAAGGCCACTGCCGCCTTCACGAACTGCGGCGCGGCGGGGGCATCGAGCGCGTCGAAGGCCGCGCGTACCGCCTGCTCCCCGGCGTCGAGCCGCTGGGTGAGCGCCACCCGCCGACGGCCCTGGCCGCGCTCGGCGTTGTCGGCGAGGCGATCGAGCAGCAACGGCGACTGATTGGCGTCGCGATCGGCGCGGCGGCCGCGGGCCTGTCGTTGTTCCAGACGTTGGCGCTCGCGCGCGACCGCCTGCTGGGTCCGCGTGCGCGCGACCCGGGCCTGCTGCAACGCCGCCTCACCCTGGCGCAGGCGGTCTGCGCGCACGGCGCGCCAAGTGGCAAGACCGCCGTCGACACGATGCAGCGCGCCGGCACGCAGTTCGAACAACCGCGGCATCGCGTGCAACCACGCCGCATCGTGGCTCGCCACGAGCACCGCGCCGCTGCGACGCGCGAACACGTCCTGCCAATGCATCGAGGCCTCGGCGTCGAGGAAGGTGCTCGGCTCGTCCAGCAACAGGATCGGCGCGGGAGAATGCGCGATCGCCAGCAGGCGCAGTTGCTGGCGCTCGCCGCCCGACAGCCGCGCCGGATCCGCGTCCAGGCCGACGCCCTCCAGTCCCAGGGCATCCAGGCGCTCGCGCCAGGTCGTCTCCAGCGTCCAGTCTTCGCCGACGCGCACCACATCCTCGGCGCAGCCGTCACCGGCCAGCAGCCGGCGCAGCGCATCCAGGCGCGGACCGTCGCCGAGCAGGTCGATCACCCGCGCCGGCAATGTCGCCGGTACCTGCGGCAGCCAGGCCAGGTCCGCGGTGCGGTGCACCCGGCCGCCCTCGGGGGATCGGTCGCCGGCGAGCTGGCGCAGCAGGGTCGACTTGCCGCTGCCGTTGTCGCCGACCAGCGCACTCGGCCCGGCGGGCAGGCGCAGGTCGAGACCGGCGTAGAGCACCCGCCCATCGGCGAGCGTCGCCGTCAGGTTGCGGGCATGCAGCGGATCGGAAGGTGCGGCGTCCGACGGGACGACGCCGGCCGGGGCGAAGCCCGGGAACGGAACAGAGGACATGACGTGACCTGTGCGCAGACTCGAATGGCGTCCTCGAGCGGAGGACGGCGGCTCGGATGTCGGCTCAGTGCTTCACGTCTGCGGGTCTCCCAAGGGCGGCGCGACGGGCGCCGGCGGTCGGCCGCAGTATAAGGCGCGCCTGCCCGCAGCACGCGGCACGCGCGCTGAACGCAGGTCGCAGCCGCGCAGGCCGGCGCCGTTAGACTATGGGCGATGAGCACCGTCCTGCCCCTGCCAGACCCCCTGCCCCGCACGCTCGACCCGCGCCGCGCGGCGCACGAGACCCAGAAACTGGGCAAGCGCCTGCGCCACCAGGTGGGACGCGCGATTGCCGACTTCGGGATGATCGAGGACGGCGACAAGGTGATGGTCTGCCTGTCGGGCGGCAAGGACAGCTACACACTGCTCGACATCCTGCTGCAGTTGCAGGCCAAGGCGCCGGTGTCGTTTTCGATCACCGCGGTCAACCTGGACCAGAAGCAGCCCGGTTTTCCCGAGCACATCCTGCCCGAGTACCTGCGCACGCTCGGCGTGGATTTCCACATCATCGAGCAGGACACCTATTCGGTCGTCTCGCGCGTCGTGCCCGAAGGCAAGACGATGTGCTCGCTGTGTTCGCGGCTGCGCCGCGGCGCGCTGTACACCTACGCCGAGGCCAACGGCTTCACCAAGATCGCGCTGGGCCACCACCGCGACGACCTGGTGGCCACGTTCTTTCTCAACCTGTTCTTCCACGCCAAGCTCAGCGGCATGCCGCCCAAGCTGCGCAGCGACGACGGCAAGCATGTGGTGATCCGCCCGCTGGCCTATGTCGCCGAGGCCGACATCGTCGCCTACGCCGACGCCAAGGCCTTCCCGATCATCCCGTGCAATCTGTGCGGCTCGCAGGAGAACCTGCAGCGCAAGCAGGTCGGGCTGATGATGGCGCAGTGGGAGAAGACGCACCCCGGGCGCATCGAAACCATCGCGCGCGCGCTCGGCGATATCCGCCCTTCGCAGCTCAGCGATCCGAAGCTGTTCGACTTCCTGTCGCTGGGCAGCCGCAGCGCGGCCTTGCCCGACGCGCACGACTGGCTGGCCGGCGCGCCGCACGACGTTCGCGACTGAGCCGCGACGCCGCCGCGTCCGGTGACGTGGCAGCAGGCCGCGCACGCGATGGCGGCGCCACGGCTTGTTCCTTTTTCAATCCCCCATCCCAATCACGGCCTTTCGATGTTCTTCAAGAATCTGACCCTGTTCCGCTTCCCCACCTCCGTCGATGTCTCCGAACTGGAGACCCAGGTCGGCGAGTTCCGCCTGCGCGACGTCGGCCCGCTGGAGATGTCCACCCACGGCTTCGTGCCGGCGCTGGGCCGCGAGGCCGATGCACTGACCCACCGCATGGAAGACGGGATCTGGCTGGCCGTCGGCGGCCAGGAGAAGATCCTGCCCGGCGCGGTGGTCAACGAATTCCTGGCCGTGCGCATCGAGGAGTACGAGGAAAAGAACGCGCGCAAGCCCGGCGGCAAGATGCGCAAGCAGATGAAGGACGACATCCTGCAGGAGCTGCTGCCGCGTGCATTCGTGCGCCCGGTGCGCTCGGATGCGTTGATCGACCTGGAACTGGGCGTGATCGCGGTCAACACCTCCAGCCGCAAGAGCGCCGAGAACGTGGTCAGCCAGGTGCGCACCGCGATGGGCAGCTTCCCGGCGCTGCCGCTCAACGCCGAGACCTCGCCGCGCGCGGTGATGACTGGCTGGATCGCCGGCGAGCCGTTGCCCGATGGCCTGGCGCTGGGCGAAGAGTGCGAGCTGAAGGATCCGTCCGATCAGGGCGCGATCGTCAAGTGCCAGCGGCAGGACCTGCAGTGCGAGGAGATCACCCGCCATCTCGACGCCGGCAAGCAGGTGACCAAGCTGGCGCTCACGCTCGACGACCAGATCGAGTTCGTGCTCGGCGAGGACCTGATCGTGCGCAAGTTCAAGCTGCTCGACGGCGCGCTCGACACGCTCGAGCACACCGACGCCGACGACCGCCAGGCCGAACTCGATGCGCGGTTTGCGTTGATGCGCGGCGAGTTCAAGCGGCTGTTCAAGGTGCTCGAAGGCGCGTTCAAGCTCTCGAAGGTCGAATGAGCGCAGGCGCGCCCTGCGCGCGCCTTACACTCCGCCCATGCCGCCGTCCTCGCGCCTGACCTCGTCGTCCCCGGCTGCCACGCCGGTGCGTCGCGACACGCTCGAGGTCCGGCTCGACGACGGCCGCCGGATCCAGGTGCTGCGCGTGCGCGATCCGCGTGCGCGCCGCATTCGCCTGAGCGTCAGCGAGCGTGGCGCGCGGTTGACGCTGCCGCTGCGCGCCAATCTCGCGGCCGGCGAGGCCTTCGTGTACCAGCACCGCGCGTGGCTCGCCGAGCAGTTGGCCGAACACGGCGAGACCTCGCCGCTGCACCGCGACCTGACCACGCACTTGCCGCTGCGCGGCGCGCTGCACGCGGTGGATTGGCAATCCGGTCGCTTCGCCCACGTCCGAGCGGACGGCGAGCATCTGGTGTTCGCCGCGCCCGCACAGGCCGGTCCGGCGGCGCTGCAGCGCGCGCTGCGCGAGTTCTACGAAGCCCAGGCGCGCGCCGACGTCGCCCGCTGGCTGCCCGGCTACCTGCCCGGCCTGCCGCGTACGCCGTCGCGGATCCGGATCCGGCCGATGTCCTCGCAGTGGGGCTCGCTGGCGCCCGACGGCACGCTCGCGCTCGACCTGGCCCTGGTGCTCGGCACGCCGTCGGCGTTCGAGTACGTGCTGGTGCACGAGCTCTGCCACCTGGTGCATGCCGACCACTCGCGCGCGTTCTGGCGCGAGGTCGAGGCGCGCTGCCCCGACTGGCGGCGGGCACGCGATTACTTCCGCAGCGAAGGGCGACGGCTCAAGGGCACGCTGCACACGCTGCTGACAGGGTGAGCGCCGAGCGACGCGCGCGCCGCAGGGGACTCAATGCTGGAGGAAATCCCCGATCGCCGCGGCGACCGCGTCGGGCTGCTCCATGTGCAGATGGTGCCCGCCTGCGATCACGACCAGGTCGCCATCGGGCAGCAGGCGCGCGCGGCGGCTGCGGTCGGGCTCGGGCAGATAGTCCTGCGGTGGGTCGGCATAGATCACCCGGGTCGGGCAGTCGATGCCGGCCACGAGCGCATCGACCTGGCCGGGCGTCATGCGCACCGCGGTCGGCACGGTCAGCCGCGGATCGCTGCACCACACGTGGCCGCCGTCGACGGCCTGCACGCCGCGCTCGACCAACCGGCGCGCCGATCCTTCCGACAGCGCATTGACCCGCATGCGCGCACGCACCGGGGCATCGAGATCGGGAAACACGCGCAGGGGCCGTTCGCCCAGTCCACGCGCGGACGTCACCGCTTCGCGCAGCCGCACGACAGTGTTGTCCTCGGTCTCGGGCAACGCACCGAGCGCCTCGATCGCGACCAGCCGCTCGACCCGCTCCGGACACGCGGCGGCGACCAGGCTGGCGATGCCCGCGCCCATCGAGTGTCCGAGCAGCGCGAAGCGGTCCCACTGCAGCGCATCGGCGATATCGAGCACCTGGTGCACCGCGCCGACGAAGGTGTAGTCGGTCCCCTTGGGCATGTGCACGCTGCGGCCGTGTCCGGGCAGGTCGGGCGCGACCAGATCGAGCCCGTCCAGATGCGCGGCCAGCGGCCCGAAGCTCGCGGCGTTGTCGAGCCAGCCGTGCAGCGCCAGCACCCGGCGCGCGCCCAGGGTTCCGAAGCGCAGGCCGCGGACGGTACCGATACCGATCTCCAGCGCGAAGTCCGCGCCGGTCATGCCCATGTGTCCAGTTCGCGGCGCAGCAGCGTCGCCATCGCGTCGGCATGCGCGGGCGCGTCGTTGAGGCAGGGGATGTAGCGCAGCCGCGTGCCGCCGTTGGCGACGAACAACTCGGCGTTCTGCATCGCGATTTCCTCGAGCGTCTCCAGGCAGTCGGCCGGAAAGCCCGGGCACAGCACATCGACCTCGCGCACGCCCGCCTTGGCCATCGCGACCAGGGTGGCATCGGTCGCCGGCTGCAGCCACTTGCCGGCGCCGAAACGGGACTGGTAGGCCATGCGGCAGTCGCCGGCTTCGCTGCCCAGGGCGTCCACCAGCCCGCGGAACGTCGCCTCGCAGCGCTCGGCGTAGGGATCGCCCTGGTCGACGATGCGCTGGGGAATGCCGTGGAACGAGCACAACAACACCTCGCCCCGGCCATGCGCCTGGCGATGCGCCTGCACCGAAGCGGCCAGCGCCTGCAGCCAGCCCGGGTCGCGTGCGTAGTCCCCGATCATGCGGACCTCGACGCCGTCGATCGGGGTTTCGGCGATGCGGTCGGCGACCGAGGCGGTGGTCGTCGTCGAATACTGTGGATACAGCGGCAGCACCAGGATCCGGCCGATGCCCTCGGCGGCCAGCGCGCGCATCGTCGGCGCCAGCGCCGGGCGGCCGTAGCGCATCGCGTGGACCACACGCAGCTCGGGCATCCGCGCATCGACCGCCTCGGCCAGCCGACGCGTGTACACCGCCAGCGGCGAGCCGCCATCGAGCCAGATCTCGGCGTACTTGTGCGCGACCTTGGGCGAGCGTCGCGGCAGGATCACCCGGCGCAACAACGGCAGCCACAACCAGCGCGGCAGGCGCACCACGCGCGGATCGGACAGAAATTCGTCCAGGTACGCCCGCACCGCGTCGGCGGTGGGCGCATCGGGCGTACCGAGGTTGACGATCAGCACGGCGGTGGCGACCGGCGCGGCGCCTGGCGGAAGCGGATGAGCGGACATCCGCATAGGATGGCAGGCTGGCCGCCGCAATGCAGCCGACACGATCGCCGCGCCGCAGCCGGCCGAACTCATGCACGATTCATGGCCTCGTCACTAGCCTGAATCGGCCGCTCCGCGCCGCGTTGCGCCCTCGCCCCTTCTCATTTTCCGGAGCCTTCCATGCGCCTGTCCCCGCGTCGTTCCCTGTTGATCGCCGGTCTCGCCGTCGCGCTCGTCGCAGGCCCTGCTCTCGCAGGTCCACGGGAGGACGCGCGGGCCCAGAATGCGGTGCGCGTGCTCAACGAGATCCAGGCGATCCCCGAGTCCGGCATCCCGGACAAACTGCTCGACGAGGCCCGCGCGATCATCGTGATTCCCGACACCGTGAAGGCCGGCCTGGTCATCGGCGGTCGTCGTGGTCATGGCCTGCTGTCGGTGCGGACCGCCGACGGCACCTGGTCCAACCCCGCCTTCGTCAAGCTCACCGGCGGCAGCATCGGCCTGCAGGCGGGCGTGCAGTCTTCGGATGTGGTGCTGGTGTTCCGCAACGAACGCAGTCTCGAATCGATCGTCAACGGCAAGTTCACCCTGGGCGCCGATGCCGGCGTCGCCGCCGGTCCGGTGGGCCGCAATGCGGCAGCGCTGACCGATGGCCAGCTCAAGGCCGAGATCTGGTCGTGGTCGCGTGCACGCGGCCTGTTTGCCGGCGTCGCGCTCGACGGCGCGGTGCTGTCGATCGACGACGAGGCCAATGTCGCGGTCTATGGCAACACCACCACGCCGCGCGCGATTCTCGAGAACCGGCCCGGTCAGGCGCCGTCGCGCGCGATCGTCGATTTCCGCGATCGCCTGGAAGAGGCCAGCGCCACCGCGCGCGTGGCCCGTGGCGGCGCCGCCGTGGCCTCGGGTGCCGCGCAGCCGGCGCCGCGGATTCAGGGCGTCCCCGAGGCGACCACGCTGCCGGCGCAGTCCTACGACCCGACGCCGCAGCCCTTCGAGACCGTCAACGACCAGCCCGCGCAGGTCGAACCGCTGCCGTAAGCACCGCCGGGCTTGCGCTCCATCGGCGCGTGAGGCCGGCGGGCGTGGTCGGTGCGCTATCCTAGCCGTCCACTCGAATCAGACTGGTCCCGCCATGGGCAGTTTCAGCATCTGGCATTGGCTCATCGTCCTGCTCGTCGTGCTGCTGGTGTTCGGCACCAAGCGGCTGCGCGGTGCCGGGCGCGACCTCGGCGAGGCGGTCAAGGGCTTCAAGAAGGGCATGCACGACGACGATGTGCCGCCCGAGCGTCTCGACGACCGTTCGCGGGAGTCGGAGTCGACCGCCGACCGCGCGCGACGCGAAGACCACACCCCGCGCTGATCGCGGGTCGACGCGCGCGACGATGTTCGGGATCGGGTCCGGCGAACTGCTGATCATCGCGGTGGTCGCGTTGATCGTGCTTGGCCCGGAGCGATTGCCCAAGGCCGCGCGTTTCGCCGGGCTGTGGGTCCGCCGGGCGCGCACCCAGTGGCACTCGGTCAAGGCCGAACTGGAACGCGAACTCGAGGCCGAGGAGCTCAAGCGCAGCGTCCAGGACGCGCAACGTTCGATCGCCGATGTCGGCACCCAGTTGCGCGATGCCCAGAGCAAGGTGCGCGACGAGTTCGACGCGGTCCGTCGCGGCGCCGCCGAACTGGCCGACGAGGCCCGGCGCGTGCCCGGCCTCCCGGCTGCGCCCCAGGCGCAGGCCTCGCCCCCGCCCGCCGCCGACCCCGAGATGCCCGCACTGCCGCCAGGCGCGATCGCCGCCGATCCGACCTCGCCCCCACGCGTCCCCCAGGAGGCCGGCGATGGCGCGGCACGCTGACGACGACGCAGGCGAGGGCAGCCTGGTCGATCACCTGATCGAGCTGCGCATGCGCCTGATGCGCGGCCTGGCCGGCACCGGCATTGTGCTGGTGGTCTTGCTGCCGTTCGCCAATCGCCTGTACGGCCTGCTCGCCCAGCCGCTGCTCGACAAGCTGCCCGAAGGCGCGCACCTGATCGCGGTCGAGGTCGCCTCGCCGTTCTTCGCGCCGCTCAAGCTCGCATTCTTCACCGCGCTGGTGGCGACCATGCCCTGGCTGCTGTACCAGGCCTGGGCGTTCGTCGCGCCGGGCCTGTACAAGCGCGAGAAGCGGCTGGCGCTGCCGCTGCTGGCTTCGGCGGTCGCGCTGTTCTACATCGGCTGCGCGTTCGCCTTCTTCTTCGTCTTGCCGTCGGTGTTCCGGTTCCTGACTCTGGTCACCCCCGATGGCGTGGCGATGATGACCGACATCAACGCCTACCTGAACTTCGTGCTGGTGATCTTCCTGGCGTTCGGCCTGAGCTTCGAGTTGCCGGTGGCGCTGGTGATCCTGGTGCTGCTGGGCTGGGTGACCACCGACCAGTTGCGCGAGGCGCGCGGCTACGCGGTGGTCGGCGTGTTCGTGCTGGCGGCGGTGATCACCCCGCCCGACGTGGTCTCCCAGCTGATGCTGGCCGTGCCGATGTGCCTGCTCTACGAGGCCGGCATCATCGCCGCCCGATTGCTGGCGCCCAAGCCCGGCCCGCTGCAAGACCGCGCATGAGCGCGGGCGCGCCGACGTCGCTGCCGCGCCGCTATGCGGCCTGGTCGCTGGACGCGGCCGCGATCGCCGTGGTCGTCGTCGCACTGCTGCATCGCCGCCTGTGCGCGGGGCTGGCCGCCTGCGGCGAGGCGCTCGACGCACTGAGCCTGACGATGGCCGGCACGATGGCCGACGCCGCCGACCGCGGCGTCGCACCGGCGGCGCTGGCCCGGACCTGGCTGGCCGATCCTGCGCTGCACGCCGCGGTCGGCCAGTTGTCGGTCGCAATCAGCGCCTGGCTGCTGCCGCCGATGCTGGCATTTGCGCTGCTGGCCCTGTTCTGGTTCGCAGGATTCGAAGGCTCGCGCTGGCAGGCGACACCAGGCAAGCGCCTGCTGGGCCTGCGCGTGGTCGACGACGACGGCCTGCCGCCCGGCCCCGTGCGCGCGACGCTGCGCCAGGCGGCCGGCCTGCTGTCGTGGGCCAGCCTCAACATCGGCCATGCGCTGGCCGGACGCGCCCCGCGCTACCAAGCCTTGCACGACCGGATCGCCGGGACCCGCGTGGTCCGCGTCGATGCGCGGCCGATGCCCCTGCCCGTGCGGCTGTGGCTGGCGCTGCAGTTGCCGGCCTGCTTCCTGCTGTTGGCCTGGCTGATGCACGCCGTCGACCGCAGCGTGACCGCCGCGCTGGACGCGACACTGGGGCTGTAGGCGCCCGCGTCGGCCTACAGTTCGATCGTCGAGCCCGGGGGCGGTCCGGCCGGCGCCGCGGCATCGCCGCAGATGTCGCGCCACATGACGTACATCGCGCCGAACATCACCACGTACAGCACCAGCAGCAGCGCCAGGTACATCGGCAGCACCAGGAAGCCGCCCAGCGCCGGATGCAGCAGCCCGGCGACGATCGTCACCAGCGACGCCACCACGCCGAACACCAGGATCAGCGCAAAACCGCCCGCCATCGCCAGCGCAGCGATCACCAACACCGGCAGTACGTTCTTGAGCGTGGCCAGCACGCCATCGCCGAACGCCGCGAACACGCTGCGCCCGCCCAGCGCGACCTGGCCCAGCCCGATCGCATAGACGGTCGCATAGAACATGCCAAACAGCAGGCCCAGCGCCATCAACGGACCGATCCCCGCCGGCGGCATCGGCAGCTCGGGCGGCGCGGACGGCGGGGTCTGGCTGGCGCCCATCTCCTGGGTGATCGTCATGATCTCCAGGTACCACTCCGGCACGCCGTCGCCGAACAGGCTGACCAGCGTGTAGAACGTGGCGATGTACAGCGCGCCCATCAACAGCCCGAACCCGACCAGGCGCCCGGCACCGACCGAGAACACCGAGAACAGGTCGCCCGGCCGTGCCGGCCGGCCATGCTCGACCGCATCGATGACCCGCAACACGCCGCCGATCAGCAGCGGGTAGACCAGGATCGAGACCAGCGAGAGCGCGCCGATCAGCATCAGTTGCGACTGCGCATCGAGCCCGAATGCGAGCTGCAGCACCAACTGCAGCACGCTGGGCAGCAACGCCAGCAGCGACACGATGGCCACCGCGCCGTACACCGCCCGGGGATTGCCGCGGCCGACGTTGACCGCCTGCACCAGCCACTGCCAGCCGTGGCCCGCTCCCACGCTCCGAATCGTCATCCCGCTGCTTCCCGTTCCGCACGTGGCGTCGTGCCACGAGGCCGGCCATCGTACTGCAGTGCCGATGCACGCGGCGCGCAGGCCGCACGCCAAGCCGCCACTGTTACGTGGTCAGCGCCGCTCACCGACCGCTGGCCTCGGTGGCAGAGCGCAGACGGCCGCGAAGCGCCGCAGCACCGTGCGCGCATGCGGCGCGGCCCGTACCGCGGCCAGCATCGCCGCCGGATCGGCGGCCTCCTCGCGCAGCGGCTGCGCCCGGGCGCGGATGTAGCCGCGCATGTGCGTGGCGCTGAACTCGGGATGGAACTGCACGCCCCAGACCCGCTCGCCCCAGCGGAAGGCATGGTGCGGCTCGAGCGCCGAGCGGGCGAGCGGCACCGCACCTGCGGGCAGCGCCAGCGCGCTCTGCAGGTGCGTGACCTGCGCGGCGAACCGCGGCGGCAAGCCGCGGAACAGCGGATCGTCGCTGGCGGCGGCCAGCGTCTCGATCTCCACCGTGCCCATCTCGCGCCCGCCGGGATTGGCGCCGACCTCGCCGCCGAGCGCGTGGGCGATCAGCTGGTGGCCGTAGCAGATGCCCAGCAGCGGCATGCCCGCCTGCGCGGCATCGCGCAGCCAGACCGCACTGCGCTCACTCCACTCGGCGCGGTCGGTGACCATCGCGCCCGAGCCGGTGACGATCGTCGCCCGCACCGCGTCGGCCGGCGGCAATGCCGCACCGCCTTCGACATCGACCACCGCGACCTGATCGCGCGCCAGCCCGGCCGCGACCCGGATCCAGTGCGCGAAGCCGCCATAGCGACGCATCGACGGGACCGGCCGTCCAGTTTGCAGGATCAGGATGGGGAGATCGGAAGCCATCGTGGTGTGAGCGCGTGGATGGAAGCGCAAGCGTAGCGACTCAACGCTGAAAAGCGCCCATCCCCGCCTCTTCCCGTCTTGAAACAGGAGAAGGCGCGGTGCGTCGCGAGCCGGCAGGACGCTGCGTCGAGATCTCACCCCCCCCGCCCGCAAGGGAGGTCGGCGTGCGCAGCGCGCCGGGTGGGGCCGAGCCGGCGCGTCTACTCGCGTGGCGGCAGCACCGTCATCACTTCCTCGACCGTCGTCAGCCCCTGCGCGACCTTCTCCGCGCCGGCCATCCGCAAGGTGCGCAGGCCGGCGACGACTGCTGCGTGGGCAAAACCGGCCAGGGACATCTCCGGCTGGATCAATGCCCGCAGCGCCGGTGTCACCGGCATCAGTTCGTAAAGACCGACGCGGCCGAGGTAGCCGGTGTTGCGGCATTCCAGGCAGCCGACCGGACCACAGGCCTGCGCCGGCGGTGGCGGTCCGTCGGGGCCGACCAGCGCGCGCCAGCCGTCCGGGTCGACTGCGCGCGCGCTCCGGCAGTGCGGGCACAGCGTGCGCACCAGGCGCTGGGCGAGCACGCCATTGAGGGTGTACGCGATCAGGTAGTGCGGCAGCCCCAGATCGAGGAGCCGCGTGATCGCCGACGGCGCGTCATTGGTGTGCAGCGTCGAGAGCACCAGGTGGCCGGTCAGCGCGGCCTGCACCGCCATCTGCGCGGTGTCCAGATCGCGGATCTCGCCGATCATGATGATGTCCGGGTCCTGGCGCAGCAGCGTGCGCACGCCCTGGGCGAAGGTCAGGTCGATCGCGGCGTGCACCTGCATCTGGTTGAGCTCGACGGCGACCATTTCGATCGGGTCCTCGACCGTGCACACGTTGACGTCGGGCGTGGCCAACGCGCGTAGCGTCGAGTACAGCGTCGTGGTCTTGCCCGAGCCGGTCGGGCCTGTGACCAGCACGATGCCGTGCGGGCGCTGCACCAGCGCGTTCCAGGCCGTCGCCTCGCCATCGTCGAACCCCAACTGCGCGATCGTCTTGAAGGCGGTGTCGGGATCGAAGATGCGCATCACGCACTTCTCGCCGAATGCGGTCGGCATCGTCGACAGGCGCATCTCGACCTCGCGCCCGCCCGGCGAGCGGGTCTTGATGCGGCCGTCCTGCGGCCGCCGACGCTCGGCCAGGTCCATGCGCCCGAGCACCTTGATGCGGCTGACCGCAGCGGTCATCACCGGCGGCGGCATTTCGAACACCTTGTGCAGCACGCCGTCGATGCGGAAGCGCACGCGGCCGACGTCGCGGCGCGGCTCGAGGTGGATGTCCGAGGCGCGCTGCTCGTAGGCGTACTGCAGCAGCCAGTCGACGATGTGCACGATGTGCTGGTCGTCGGCGTTGACGTCGCCCGAGCGGCCGAGTTCGACCAACTGCTCGAACGACGGCGCACTGCCGCCCCCGTCGCGCAGGTCGCGCGCGCCGCGCACCGAGCGCGTGACCCCGAAGAACTCCATCGTGTAGCGATGCAGGTCGAGCGGGTTGGCGACGACCAGGTCGATGTCCCGACGCAGCAGGCGCTGCAGATCGGGCAGCCAGTCGAGCGCCAGCGGTTCGCTGGTCGCGATGCGCGCGTGCTGGGGGGTGACCTCGACCGGCAGGATGCGATGCCGGCGGGCATAGGCGTGCGAGACCAGGTCGGTCACATCGGCCACGACGATCTTGGTCGGGTCGATGCGCAGATACGCGTGCCCGGTGCGCTGCGCCAGCCATTGGGTCAACGCTTCCAGACCCAACTCGCGCCCGGGGCGCAACGCCGAAGGCAGCTTGAGATTGGCCAACAGCACCAGCGGATGCACCGCCTCCAGGCCGCGGGTCGCGCGCCCGCCCACGCGCGCGCGCTCGGCGTCGGCCGGTGCCAGCAGGCCGTCGGCGACCAGCGCGGCGACGACCGGCTCGAACGTCAACCGCCCGGGCGGCAGCCGCGCGGCGGGCGCACCGGCCTCATGGCCTGCGGACGACGGCGGCATCCGGGGGTCGTTCAAGCCTGTTCCTCCGTGGCCGCGGCCGCCTGGCGCGGCGGGCGGCATGGCGTGGACCGCTATACTAGCGCGCCGCCGCCACGCCCACTCCGATGACCGGACCGACGTTCCAGGAGCTGATCCTCACGCTCAACACCTATTGGGCCCGTCAGGGCTGCGTGCTGATCCAGCCGCTGGACCTGGAGGTCGGCGCGGGCACCTTCCATCCGGCCACGTTCCTGCAAGCGCTCGGCCCCGAGCCGTGGAACGCGGCGTACGTGCAGCCCTGCCGCCGCCCCACCGACGGCCGCTACGGCGACAATCCCAACCGCCTGCAGCGCTATTACCAGTACCAGGTCGCGCTCAAGCCCAATCCCGACAACATCGTCGAGCTGTACTTCGGCTCGCTGCGCGAGCTGGGCATCGACCCGCAGGTGCACGACCTGCGGCTGGTCGAGGACAACTGGGAATCGCCGACACTCGGCGCCTGGGGCCTGGGCTGGGAGGTCTGGCTCAACGGCATGGAGGTGACCCAGTTCACCTATTTCCAGCAGGCCGGCGGGCTGGAATGCCGTCCGGTGCTGGGCGAGATCACCTACGGGCTCGAACGCCTGTGCATGTATCTGCAGAACGTCGACAACGTGTTCGACATCGTCTGGACCCACGGCCCCGACGGCACGCCGGTGACCTACCGCGACGTCTACCACCAGAACGAGGTCGAGCAGAGCACCTACAACTTCGAGCACGCCGACGTCGCCGAGCTGTTCCATCGCTTCGACCATTGCGAGGCCGAGGCGCTCAAGCTCGTCGAGATCGGCCTGCCGCTGCCGGCCTACGAGCAGGTCTGCAAGGCCAGCCACAGTTTCAACCTGCTCGACGCGCGCCGTGCGATCAGTGTCACCGAACGCCAGCGTTACATCCTGCGCGTGCGCACGCTGGCCCAGGCGGTCGCCAAGGCCTATTACGCGCAGCGCGAGAAGCTCGGGTTCCCGAGGCTCAGGCGCGACGCCGCGGCCTGAACCTGCCCGGATCGGCTAGGCGCCAAGACGTTCCATGATCCGCCGTCCGGCGGTCGACACGGCCCTCCCCCGCACCGCGGGCACGGCGGGCGAAAAGAGAAAGGGTCCTTCCGCATGACCGACATCAAGCCCCTGCTGATCGAACTGGGCACCGAAGAACTGCCGGTCAAGGCGTTGCCCGGCCTGGCCCAGGCGTTCTTCGACGGTGTGATCGCGGCGCTGGACAAGCGCGGCATCAACGTGGTCCGCGGCGATGCCAAGCCGCTGTACACGCCGCGGCGCCTGGCGGTGCTGCTGCCCGGCGTCGCTGCCGAGCAGCCCGAACAGCGCGGCGAGGTGCTGGGGCCGTATCTCAATATCGCGCTCGATGCCGATGGCCAGCCGACCAAGGCGCTGCAGGGCTTCGCCGCGAAGGCCGGCGTCGCCTGGACCGCACTGGAGAAGACCACCGACGCCAAGGGCGAGCGCTTCGTGCATCGCACGGTGACCGCCGGCGCGACCACCGCCGCGCTGCTGCCCGAGGTACTGCGCGAGGCGATCGCCGCGATGCCGATCCCAAAGCCCATGCGCTGGGGCGCCCACGCCTACGCGTTCGCACGCCCGGTGCACTGGCTGGTGGCGCTGCACGGCGATACGGTCGTGGACGCCGAGCTGTTCGGCGCCCGCGCCGGCCGCGACAGCCGCGGCCACCGCTTCATGCACGATGCGCCGGTGGCCATCGCCGCCCCGGGCGACTACGTCGAGATGCTGCGTACAGCCTCGGTGCTGGTCGATCCCGATGCCCGGCGCCGGACGATCGCCGATGCGGTCGAGACCGCGGCGCATGCGGTCGGCGGCCACGCGCGCATCGAGGCCGACAATCTCGAGCAGGTGAACTGCCTGGTCGAATGGCCGAGCGCGGTGGCGTGTACGTTCGAGCCCGCGTTCCTTGCGGTGCCTCAGGAGGCGCTGATCGCGACGATGGAAGCGAACCAGAAGTTCTTCCCGGTCCTGCGCGACGGCCGGCTGACCGAGCATTTCATCGGCATCGCCAATATCGTCTCCAAGGACCCGGCCGAGGTCGCCAAGGGCTACGAGCGCGTGATCCGTCCGCGCTTCGCCGATGCCAAGTTCTTCTTCGACGAAGACCTCAAGCAGGGCCTGTCGGCGATGAACGAGGGCCTGCGGACGGTGACCTACCAGGCCAAGCTGGGCAGCATCGCCGACAAGGTGGCGCGGGTGGCGGCGCTGGCGCAGGCGATCGCGCCGCAGGTCGGCGTCGATGCCGACCTCGCGCAGCGCGCGGCGCTGCTGTCGAAGGCCGATCTGCAATCGCGGATGGTCGGCGAGTTTCCGGAGCTGCAGGGCATCGCCGGACGGGACTACGCCCGGCACGACCCGGCGCTGGCGGGCTTGTCCGACGACGACCGCAGTGCGCTGGCGAACGCGATCGACGAGGCCTGGCAGCCGCGCTTTGCCGGCGACGACATCGCGCTCTCGACGCTGGGCAAGGTGCTGGCGATCGCCGAGCGTCTGGACACACTGGCCGGCGGTTTTGCCGCCGGCCTCAAGCCGACCGGCAACAAGGACCCGTTCGCGCTGCGCCGCACCGCGCTGGGGCTGGCGCGCACGCTGATCGAAAGCGGCTTCGACCTCGACCTGCATCGACTGCTCGCCACGGCGGTCGAGCGCGTCGGCGCGTTGCCGACCGGCAAGGACGGCGCCACTGTGTCGGCCGATGCGGGTGAGCTGTACGACTTCGTGCTCGAGCGCCTGAAGGGCTACTACGCCGACCGCGGCGTGCCGGCCGCGCACCTGTCTGCGGTCGCCGCGCTGCGCCCGGCCTCGCTGTACGACCTCGACCGGCGCATCGATGCGATCGGCACCTTCGCGCAGTTGCCCGAAGCCGCCGCGCTGGCCGCGGCCGACAAGCGCATCCGCAACATCCTGCGCAAGGCCGACGACGCGATTCCCGGCGCCGTGGACGCCGCACTGCTGCGCGAGCCCGCCGAAGCGGCACTGGCCGAGGCCGTTGCGGCCGCGCACGGCGAGACCGGGCCGGCCCTGGCCCAGGGTGACTACGTCGCTGCGCTGACGCGGCTGGCACGGCTGCGTCCGCAGGTCGATGCGTTCTTCGACGCGGTGATGGTCAACGTCGACGACCCGGCGCTGCGCGGCAACCGCCTGGCCCTGCTGCAGGGGCTGGCCGACCGCCTGGGCAGCGTTGCGGCGATCGGGCATCTGTCGGCTTGAGTGGAGGCGCACGGGCGCGCGCGACGTTAATCGACTCTTGACGCGCACCGGGTATCCTCGCCCGATGCCTCGCTTTCCGTTGTGTCTCGCCGCCACCGTTCTCGTATTCTCGTCGGCTGCGGCGCAGGCCGCGCGTGTCGATCGTGTCGACATTTCCGGCCTCGACGAGGAGATGACCGAGAACGTGCGCGTCTCGCTGGCGCTGTACGACGCGATCGGCAAGGACGTGTCCGGGCGGCGCATGGCCTATCTGATCCGCGAGGCCGAATCGCAGACACGCAAGGCGCTCGAGCCGTTCGGCTACTACTCGCCGACGATCGACGTGCAACGCGAGCGCAAGGAGAACATCTTCGCGGTCCGCATCGTCGTCGACCCCGGCCAGCCGGTGCGCGTGCGCAATCGCGATATCGCGATCATCGGCCCCGGCGGTCAGGACCGCTACCTGGCGCGCGACGTCGCGAGCTTCGTGCCCGGCGAAGGCGGTGTGTTCAACCACGCCGACTACGACGGCAGCCGCAACCGGCTCAGCCGCCGCCTCAGCGAGCGCGGCTACTTCGACGCCGAATTCGCATCGCGCCGCGTCGAGATCACCCGCGCCGACCACGCAGCCGACATCGATCTGGTGTGGACCAGCGGCGAGCGCTACAACATGGGCCCGACGATCTTCAAGCAGTCGCCCGAACCCGTCGTCAACGACGAACTGCTCGAACGGCTGGTCTACTGGGACGAAGGCAGCTACTACCACCAGGGTCGTCTCGACCGCCTGCGCACATCGCTCTCGCGACTCGACTACTTCTCCACGATCGACATCGAGCCGAAGGTCGAGGATGCCAATGCCGAGCGCGAGGTGCCGATCGAGGTGTCGCTGACGCCGGCCAAGCGCAGCATCTACACCTCCGGCGTGAGCTACGGCACCGACAGCGGTGCGGGCATCCGGCTCGGCGTCGAGCGCCGCTACGTCAACATGCGCGGCCACAAGGCACTGGCGCAACTCGACTACGCGCAACGCCGCAAGACCCTGACGCTGCAGTACCGCATCCCCGCGTTCGCCTGGCTCGACGGCTGGTACACCGCCAGCCTGCAAGCTGCCGACGAGCAGACCGACTACATCGATTCGCGCCGCGTCGAATTGGTCGGCAGCCGCAGCGGCCAGTACAACGACCGCCTGAACCTGATCGCCTCGCTGCATCTGTTGCGCGAGCGCTGGGCCTACGCGCCCGAGGAAGACCCCGACACCCCGGTCGCCCCGGACGACGAGTTCGCAGGCGCGCTGTACCGCTACGCCACGTTCGCCTATCCCTCGCTGCGCGCCGAGTACATCGACGTCGACGACCGGCTGTTCCCGACTGCCGGCATCGGCGGCTCGGTGATGCTGCGCGGCGGCATCGAGGGCGCGGCCTCGGACGCGACGTTCACCCAGCTGCATGCGCGTGCGAGCTGGTTCCGCGGCATCGGCGAGTCGAGCCGGCTGATCGTCCGCGGCGAGCTCGGTCACACCTTCACCAATGCGTTGGTTGCGATGCCGCCGAGCCTGCGCTTCTACGCAGGCGGCGACCGCAGCATCCGCGGCTACGATTGGCGCGAGGTCGGGCCGCGGATTCCCGCACGCGACGGCCGCAAGGCCTATGCGCTGGGCGCCAAGAACGTGGTGACGGCCAGCGTCGAGTTCGAGCGCTACTTCACCGAGACGATCGGCGCGGCGGTGTTCGTCGACAGCGGCGACGCGTTCGACGGCACCTCGCCGAACTGGCGCACCGGTGTGGGCATCGGCGCACGCTACAAATCGCCGGTCGGCCCGTTGAAGCTCGACATCGGTCGCGGCCTCGACAATCCCGATTCGGCCTTCACCATCGGCCTGAGCATCGGCGCGGAGTTCTGAAATGGCTTTCCGGCGCGACCGCCTGCCCGACGACCTGACCCCCGAAGCGCGCGAGGCGCGCATCGCCGAACTGCGCCAGCGCAGACGCGCGCGCAGACGCAAGCTGGCGATCCGCAGCGCGATCGGCGTCGCCGTGCTGGCGGTGCTGGTCGTCGGCCTGGTGTGGTGGCTGTTGACCACGTTCGGCGGCCGCGACTTCCTGCTCAATCAGATCGCCGCTCGTCTGCCGGCCGGCACCGAGCTGACCTGGCGCGCGGCCGAGGGCCCCGCGTCGGGACCACTGACGATGTACGACGTGCGCTACGTGCAGCGCAGCTGTCCGGACGTCGAGGAAAAGCCGGTGCCCTACGGGCAGTGCGAGGAGCCGAGGGTGCTGACCTTCACCGCCGCACGCGTGACCATCGACCCGGCGCTGATGCCGCTGGTCGGCCGGCGCCTGCGCCTGGATGTGCTCGATGTCGACCAGGCGGTGCTGGAACTGCCGGCGCCGGTCGACACGCCGTTCGAGCTGCCGCGCTGGCCCGATTCGCTGCCGCGCATCGACCTGCCGCTGTCGCTGCAGGCCGACACGATCCGCGTCGACGGCTTCCGGGTCACGCGCATGGGCGAGCCGATGATCGATATCCGCACGCTGCGCGGCGGACTCGATGCGCAACAGGGTGAGCTGCGGCTGACCGGGATCGTCGTCGACAGCGACCGCGGCCGGTTCACCGCAGACGGGGTGTACTCACCGGACGACGACTACCGGATGGACCTGACCGCCAGCGCGCTGATGCCGGCACCGCCCGGACGCACGCGGCCGCGCATCGGCCTGGTCGCGCGCGGCGATCTGGCGCATCTGGACATCGCGGCGATCGGCCACGCGCCGGCGCCGCTGCGCGCGCTGATCACGCTGCGCGGTCGCGACGATCCGGGCTGGGCGCTGCGCGCCGACACCACGCGGCTCGATCCGTCGCTGCTGCTCGGCAATGGCGAGCCGGGCACGCCGCTGGCCTTCGACCTGCGCGCCGACGGCACCGGCGGTGCAGCCACGCTGCAAGGCAAGGTCACGATCGGCGAACCGGATGCCGCGCCGCTGGCGGTGGTGCTGCAGCCCTCCAAGCTCCGGCTCGAGGACCAGCGCCTGGACGTCGAACGGCTGGTGGTCGACGCCTTCGACGGCCGAGTGACGCTGCGCGGCCACGCCGATGTCGCCGAGCCCGGCGATGTGCGGTTCCGCTTCGCGGTCAACGCGCGCGGCCTGCAGTTCGGCGCCGACCCCGACAGCGCCGACCCTGCGCCGCCGATCCTCGCCGATGCCGATCTGGGCATCGCCGGCAGCACCGCGGCGTGGGCGGCGATCGGCAAGGCGGGGATCGAACGCGATGGCCTGCGCGCACGCGTCGATTTCGACGGCCGCGGCGACTCGGAGCGCATGCGCCTGCACACCGCGCACGTCGAGATGCCGACCGGCACGCTCGATGCGACCGGCGACGTGGCCTGGGCGCCGGCCTTGCAATGGGAGATCGCCGCGACCCTGGCCGGCTTCGATCCGGGCTATTTCGCCCGCGACTGGAAGGGCGCAGTCGACGGCCGGTTCGCCACGACCGGCAACACCCGCGACGACGGCGGCCTGGACGTGGCCGTCGAGGCCGACCAGCTCGGCGGCACGCTGCGCGGCCGGCGGCTGGACGGCCGTGCGACGTTCGCGATGCACGGGCCGGCCAGCGACGCGGGCGAGGCCGGACGCAGCGATTTCGAGGGCGAGGTCGCGCTGACGCTGGGTGGCAGCCGCGTGGATGCGCGCGCCAAGGTCGCCGACACCCTGGACATCGACGCCGAACTGGCGCCGTTGCAACTGGCCGATTTCCTGCCCCAGGGCGGGGGCACGCTGCGCGGCACGCTGCGGGCCACCGGCGCACGCACCGCGCCCGACATCGCGGCCGACCTCACCGGCACTGCGCTGCGTTTCGGCGACTACGCCGCAGCCAGCGCACGGATCGACGGCCGCCTGCCGTGGCGCAGCGATGCCGGCACGCTGGAAGTCTCGGCCAGCGGCGTGCAGGCCGGTGTCGCCTTGGACGCGGTCCAGGTGTCGGCACGCGGCGCGATCACCGCGCTGCAGTTGCAGGCCGACGCGCGCGGTGAGATCGGCACGCTGTCGCTGTCGGGCGAGGCGACCCAGCGCAGCGGCGGCTGGCAGGGCACGCTGGCCACGCTGCGCCTGGCGCCGACGACAGGCGCGAGCTGGGCGCTGCAGGCGCCCGCGCGGTTCGCCCAGGCCGGGACGCGCATCACGCTGTCGGAAAGTTGCTTTGCCTCCAGCGGCGGCGGCTCGCTGTGCGCCAGTGCGGACTGGCCGCGCCAGGGCGTCAGCGTACGCGGCGACCGCCTGCCACTGGCGCTCGCGACGCCCTATCTGCCCGAGCAGGACGGCGGGCAGGCGTTCGTACTGCGCGGCGAGATCGCGCTCGAAGGTCGCGCGCGCCCGGTCGGCAACGGCTTTGCCGGCAGCGCCAGCGTGCGTTCGGCCAGCGGCGGCGTGCGCACGTCCGAGCGCGCACGCAACGACGTCATCACCTACGACGATCTCGCGCTCGATGCCGAGTTCGACGCCAACCGGCTCAGCGCGCGCCTGACGACCACGCTCAACGAGGTCGGCCGCATCCAGGCGCAGGTCACCAACGGCTGGGATGCGTATTCGCCGCTGTCCGGTTCGCTGGTCGCCCATATCGAGGACCTGACGTTCGTCGAGCTGTTCTCGCCCGACATCGTCGAGCCCAAAGGCCGCCTGACCGCCGACATCCAGCTGGGCGGCACCCGCGCGCAGCCGACGATCGGCGGGCAGGCGAGGCTGAGCGACTTCACAACCGAGATTCCCTCGCTGGCGATCGCGCTCGAAGACGGCAACGTCGGGCTCGACGCGCTGCCCGACGGCACCGCCCGCATCAGTGGCAACGTGCGTTCGGGCAAGGGCACGCTCGACATCGACGGCCGGCTGGACTGGCGCGGCGAGGCGACGCCGCTGGAGCTCAACCTGCGCGGCACCGACGTGCTCGCGGCCGACACGAGCGACATGCACATCATCGCCTCGCCCGACATCACCGTGCGCTATGCGGCGCAGCAACCGCTCAATGTCACCGGCAAGGTGTTCGTCGATGTCGCGCTGCTCGATCTCGAGCGCCTGAGCGAGGGCGTGTCGGCCTCGCCCGACGTGGTCGTGCTCGACCCCATCGATCCCGACGACAGCGGGACCGCCTCGTCGCTGGCACTCGACCTGACGGTGGGCGTGGGCGAGAACGTCGGCCTGCGCGGCTTCGGATTCGATGGCCGCATGCGCGGCGAACTGCGCGTGCGCGCGGTGCCGGGGCGCGAGATGACCGGCAACGGTCGCCTGTCGGTCGACGGCCGCTACAAGGCCTACGGCCAGGAACTGAAGGTGACCCGCGGCAATCTGGTCTTCAACAACAGCCCGGTGGCCGACCCGGTGCTCGATGTGCGCGCCGAACGCCGCATCGACGCCGAGGACATCACCGCCGGCATCGACGTCAGCGGCCGGGCCTCCTCGCCCCAGGTCAACGTCTGGACCGACCCGTCCAGCGACGATTCCCAGGCACTGTCCTACCTGGTGCTGGGCCGCTCGGCTTCCAGCCTGACCAGCGCCGAGGGCCAGCAACTCGATGCCGCCGCCGCTGCGCTCAATGCCGGCGGCGACCTGATCGCAGGCCAGCTCGGCAGCAAGATCGGGCTCGACAGTGCCGGCATCAGCCAGTCCCGTGCGCTCGGCGGCAGCGTGCTGGGCGTGGGCAAGCAGCTCTCGCCGCGGCTGTATGTCGGCTTCGGCGTGTCGCTGCTGGGCACCGGCCAGGTGCTGACGCTCAAGTACCTGCTCAGCCGCGGCTTCGATGTCGAGATCGAGTCGAGCACGCTGGAGAACCGCGGCTCGGTGAACTGGCGGCACGAGCGGTAAGCGCGGCGGAGGCTCTCTCTCCGGCACGTCGATCTCGATCCTTGCGACGCGGGGATGCAAGATGGATCGAAGCCGGAAATCCGGCAGTGGGAGCAGGACATGACGCGTTCGCGGCGTTTCTACGCGCATTCCACAGAGTCTGTCGATCGCTCTGATTGGCAGGCTCTGGATGCGCACTTGGAGGCGGTCGGCGCACGTGCGGGCGAGTACGCCGCCGCATTCAACGCCCGGCCATTGGCTCGCGCCGCCGGTCAGTTGCACGATCTGGGTAAGTACACCAATGCGTTCCAGGCTCGTCTGAGTGGCGATCCGGCGCGCGTCGACCATGCCACTTGGGGCGCACGCATCGCTCGACAACGCTACGGCAACCTGGGCTCGCTGATGGCCTACGGCATCGCCGGGCATCATGCCGGACTCGCGAATGGTCGACCGGGGCAGGAGGATCAGTCGCGCACTTCGCTGCATGAGCGGCTTTCCGATGCGTACTCATTGCCACCGCTGCTGCCAGACTGGGATCAGGAGGTCCAACTGCCGGCCACCTTGCCGCTTCCCGATGGATTCGTCCCGCACCCCGATCCGAAGCGCCGGATTTTCCAATTGTCCCTGCTCGCCAGGATGCTCTTCTCGTGCCTGGTCGATGCAGACTTCGTCGATACGGACGATTTCTACCGCCGCATCAAGGCCCGTCCCTTGCGCGAGGCCGAGACCGGCCACAAGCCGTCGCTGCACCAACTGCGGGAACGCCTGGATGCCCACCTCGCCAAGTTTCCGACAGAAGGCGGTATCAATCCGATACGCGCCCGCATTCTGCACGACGTCCGCACCAAGGCCGGGCTCGATCCAGGCCAGTTCTCGCTGACCGTCCCCACCGGCGGCGGCAAGACGCTGGCCTCGCTGGCGTTCGCGCTGGACCACGCCATCGCCCACGGGCTGCGCCGGGTGATCTACGTGATCCCGTTCACCAGCATCATCGAGCAGACTGCGCGGGTGTTTCGTCATGCGCTCGGCGAGCTCGGCGACGACGACGTCGTGCTGGAGCATCACGGCGCGTTCTTCGACGACCCGGGCAAGGCACCGCAGTCGATCGCCAAGCGTCGCCTTGCGATGGAAAACTGGGACGCCCCGATCGTCGTCACCACTGCCGTGCAGTTCTTCGAGAGCCTGTTCGCCGATCGCCCTGCGCGCTGCCGCAAGCTGCACAACATCGCGGGCAGCGTAGTGATCCTAGACGAAGCCCAGACCCTGCCGCTGGAATCATTGCGCCCGTGCGTGGCGCTGCTGGACGAACTGGCGCGCAACTACCGGGTCAGCCCAGTGCTGTGCACCGCCACCCAGCCTGCATTGACGCGGTCCCACGGCTTCAAGGACGGGCTGGAGGCCGTACGTGAACTCGCGCCCGACCCGCCCGCACTGTACGAACGCCTGCGTCGAGTGCGCGTGCGCCACGCCGGCGTTCTGGACGATGACGCCCTCGCCGATCATCTGCATCGACGAGAACAGGTGCTGTGCATCGTGAACAACCGCCGCCACGCGCGGCATCTGTTCGAAGCCATTGGTGAGCATCCCGGGGCGCGTCATCTGACCACGCTGATGCACGCCCGGCACCGCAGTGCCGTGCTCGCCGACGTGCGCAGCCTGCTGTCGGACGGGCAACCATGCCGGCTGGTCTCGACCAGCCTGATCGAGGCGGGCGTCGATGTCTCCTTCCCGACCGTCCTTCGCGCCGAAGCCGGCCTGGACGCGATCGCGCAGGCTGCGGGCCGCTGTAACCGCAACAAGGAATGGGACATCGACGCCAGCGAGGTCCTGGTGTTCGATCCAAGCAACCCGGACTGGGCGCCGCCAAAGGAACTCAAGCTGTTCGCGGAGGTCTTCCGCAGCGTCGAGCGTGCCCATCGCAACGATCTGCTGGCGATCGACGCGGTCACCGCCTACTTCCGTGAACTGTACTGGCGGCTGGGCGACGGCCGACTCGACCGGGAGGACCTGCTGGCGCTGCTCCGCGACTGCACCATCGACAGCCTGCCCATGGAGACCCTCGCACGCAGGTTCAAGGTGATCCGCACCACGATGCGTCCGGTCATCGTGCCTTACATCGCCGGCCAGCATGACGAGGCACCCGATGTAGCCGAGACATTGCGCCAGCTGGAACATGCCGGAGATGTCGGCGTTACCGGAATCGCCCGCAAGCTCCAGTCTTGGCTGGTGCAGGTGCCTGAGCAGGCGTACCAGGCGCTGTGGGCGTCCCACGCCATCGCGGCGGTGGCCCCCGACCGGTATGGCGATCAGTTCGTGCGCTTGGTCAATCCTCGGCTGTACGACGCGCGATTCGGTCTGCACTGGGAGCAACCGCAATTCCTTGATGCACTTGGACTCGTCATCTGACTGCTGCCCCGCATTCATCAATAAGTGCAACTATTGCACTATTATCATATGCCTGTTCTCGTCCGCCTCCAGCGCTGCACCATCACGATGTACGCAGCAGATCACGCGCCACCACATTTCCACGTACGCACGCACGATGGACGCGAGGCGCTTGTCGAGATCCGCACGCTGCGGGTTTTGTCGGGTGCGATCCGGCGTAAAGAACTCGCGGACGCCCTGGCCTGGGCCCAGACCCGTACGAACGCCCTCATCGCCAAGTGGCAAGAGCTCAATCCATGAATCAGTCGCAGTTTTTCATCACGCGCTTGGACGTCACCGGCCCCTCCCGCCTTGCGCTTGCCTTCGCCGACGGGCAGCGCTTCGATGTGGAACTGGGCGACGTCATTGCCCGCCACCCTGCGCTCGCGCCCG
This sequence comes from Luteimonas sp. TWI596, assembly GCF_039674105.1. NCBI lineage: Bacteria > Pseudomonadati > Pseudomonadota > Gammaproteobacteria > Lysobacterales > Lysobacteraceae > Luteimonas > Luteimonas sp. TWI596. The sequence goes on along the minus strand of NZ_JBDJMU010000002.1, from coordinate 7,571 downwards.
TGGCCGATCCCGCCGTCTTTGCCCAGGCCGCCCTCGACGAGTGGCAGCGCGGCATCGTGTTCGCGGGCGACGAAGACCTCGGCTTGGCCAGCGACAACCTGCGCGCACTGGCCATCGAGCAAGCTGGTGGCTTCTCTCACCAGCAACTGCTGGCCTGGATGTCGCATCACGGCCTGACCCTGGAGGCCGCCGCACACGCATTGGATATCAGTCGCCGGATGCTGGCCTATTACCGCAGCGGCGCCAAACCGATCCCGCGGACGGTCGGATTGGCCATGCTGGGCTGGGAAACCATGCGCGCCAACGACATGCGCCACGCCTTCGATTATGGTCAAGCCGCGTGAGTCTCAACTTGCGAGATCGGCATTCGTAGTATCGAAAGCGGCGCCGAGCCGCGACAGGGGAAACAGGGATGAGTTACGGGGTGAAGCTCCACGTCTGGGGTGAGCGGGCGTTGTTCACGCGCCCGGAAATGAAAGTCGAGCGGGTGTCTTACGACGTCATCACGCCATCGGCAGCGCGCGGCATCCTCGAGGCGATCCACTGGAAGCCGGCGATCCGCTGGGTGGTGGATAGCATCCAGGTCCTCAAGCCGATCCGTTTCGAGTCGATCCGGCGGAACGAGGTCGGGAGCAAGCTTTCGGCAGCCAGCGTCGGCAAGGCCATGAAAGCGGGCCGTACCGACGGGCTGGTCCACTACGTCGAAGAAGATCGACAGCAACGCGCGGCCACAGTACTGCGTGATGTGCACTACGTCATTGCCGCGCACTTCGAATTGACGGACAAGGCTGGACCTGACGACAACGTCGGCAAGCATCTGGACATCTTCAACAGGCGCGCGCGGCGGGGGCAATGTTTCCAGGCGCCATGCCTGGGGACGCGCGAATTTTCCGCCCACTTCGCGCTGGTCGAGGGGGATTACCTGCTGCCCCCACTCGATCCATCAATACTTGGCGAACGCGACCTGGGCTGGATGCTGCACGACATCGACTTCGCCGACGGCATGACCCCCCGATTCTTCCGCGCGCGCATGATCGACGGCCGCGTCGAGGTGCCGCAGCCAGGCGATGGGGAAGTGCACGCATGATCCTGTCCGCCCTCGCCGACTATTACCAGCGCCTCCTGGAGGACCCGGACTCCGGCATCGCAACGCCCGGCTACAGCCAGGAGAAGATCGGCTACACGATCGTCCTGGCGACCGACGGCAGTGTCGTGGACGTACACGACGAACACGACAACGGCGGCGCGAGACGTGTTTCCAGGCCCTTGGATGTGCCCCAGCCGCAGAAGCGCACGGTGGCGGTGAAGTCAAACTTCCTGTGGGACAAGACCAGCTACGCGCTCGGCGTCAGCGCGACCAGCAGGCGCAGCGCGGAGGAACACGAGGCCTTCAAGGCCCTGCACCGCCAGACACTGGGCGATAGCGACGATCCTGCCCTATGCGCGCTGCTGATGTTCCTCGACCGATGGACACCGGCGCAGTTCGCAGACGATCCACATTTCGCACGCCACGGCGAGGCAATGCTGGATACGAATATCGTCTTCCGTTTCGACGGCGAACAGCGCTACTTGCATCAGCGCAGCGCCGCACGCGCTGCCTGTGAGCGATTGCAAAGCCAAGCTGGCGGCGGTACGCGCGGCATGTGTCTGGTCACTGGCGAGCACGCAGCGCTGGCGCGTCTGCATCCGGCCATCAAGGGCGTGAGTGGCGCGCAAAGTTCCGGCGCGTCCATCGTTTCTTTCAATCTGGACGCCTTCACTTCGTACAGAAAGATCCAGGGCGAGAACGCCCCTGTATCCGAACAGGCAGCCTTTGCCTATACCACCGCACTCAATCATCTGTTGCGCCGTGGCTCGCGCCACCGCAAGCAGATCGGTGACACCACCGTCGTGTTCTGGGCACGGGCCGAGAGCCACGCACAGAGCGCCCGCGCCGAAGACCTCTTGGCTGCTTTCCTCGGCACCAATGACGCAGGTGCCGACGAACTCCAGGAGGGTCAGGCCAATCAAAGGCTGCAGGCCATCTTGGAACAGATTCGACAAGCGCGGCCGCTGCGTGAACTCGGCATTGACCTCGACGACGCCACCCGCGTCTTCGTGCTCGGCCTTGCACCGAACGCCTCACGCCTGTCGATCCGATTCTGGGAAACCGAGTCGCTCGCGAATTTCGTCGAGCGCCTGGCCGATCACCACGACGATCTCGCGCTGCAGCCGCGCGCCTGGAATCGTCCACCGACACCACAGTATCTCGCCCTCCAGACCGCACCGATCCACGGCGACAAGGGACGGCCCAAAACCGATGACATCCCGCCGTTGCTGGCGGGGGAATTGACCCGCGCCATCTTCACCGGCGCGCGCTATCCACGCAGCGTGCTCGGCACGGTTGTCATGCGATTCCGCGCGGACGGACAGATCACGCCGCTGCGCGTTGCATTGTGCAAGGCCGTCCTGGCGCGCGACGCGCGGCTGGGCGCACAACAAGGATCGTCAACCGACAAGGGGGCACCACCCGTGAGTCTCGAACCCGGCAACACCGACCCCGGCTATCTGCTTGGGCGACTGTTCTCCACGTTGGAGAACGTACAGCGCGCCGCGCTCGGCGGCCAGCTCAACGCCACCATTCGCGACCGCTACTACGGCGCGGCCTCGGCCACGCCCGCCAGCGTGTTCCCTATGCTGCTGCGCAACGCCCAGAATCATCTCGGCAAGCTGCGCAGGGAGAAGGCCGGACTGGCCGTGAACTTAGAAAAGGAGATCGGTCAGATCGTCGACCTGCTCGGCACCCGCTTCCCTCGCAGCCTGCTGATCGAGGCGCAGGGCCGCTTTGCCATCGGCTACTACCACCAGACCCAGGCACGATTCGCCCGCAACGAAGGCCAGGACGCCACCAAGATTGAATCCGAAGGAGAAACCGCATGAGCGCGATTGCCCACCGCTACGAGTTCGTCTACCTGTTCGACGTGACCAACGGCAACCCCAATGGGGATCCCGACGCTGGCAACCTGCCACGCCTGGACCCGGAAACCAATCGCGGCCTGGTCACCGATGTGGCGCTCAAGCGCAAGATCCGCAACTACGTCTCGCTGGAGAAGGAAGGCGAGCCCGGCCATGCGATCTACATGCAAGAAAAATCGGTCCTTAACAACCAGCACAAGCAGGCTTACGAGGCACTCGGCATCCAGCATGAGGCCAAGAAGCTGCCCAAGGACGAAGCAAAGGCGCGCGAACTGACCGCATGGATGTGCGCCAACTTCTTCGACGTACGGACCTTTGGCGCGGTGATGACCACAGAGGTCAACAGCGGCCAGGTTCGCGGGCCCGTTCAGATCGCCTTCGCCAGTTCGATCGACCCTGTACTGCCACTGGAAGTCTCGATCACCCGCGTGGCTGTGACGAATGAGCGGGACCTCGAGAAGGAACGCACGATGGGCCGCAAACACATTCTGCCTTATGGGCTGTACCGCGTGCACGGCTTCGTCTCCGCCAAGCTGGCCGAGCGTACCGGCTTTTCTGCCGACGACCTGGAGCTGCTCTGGCGCGCGCTGACCAACCTGTTCGAACATGACCGCTCTGCCGCGCGCGGAGAAATGGCCGCACGCAAGCTGCTCGTGTTCAAGCACGAACATCCAATGGGTAACGCGCCTGCGCACATCCTGTTCGACAAGGTGAAGGTGACGCGCGTGGATGGCGTGTCCGATACGCCGGCGCGCGCGTTCTCCGACTACCGCGTCGAGATCGATCGAGAATTGCCCACAGGCGTGACGCTCGACGAGCGGTTCTGATGTTCGACCGAGGTCTGACTTCATGGACGACTACGACCTGATCCCGCTCTCGGCTCTCCAGCACTATCTGTACTGCCCGCGCCAATGTGCGCTGATCCACCTGGAACAGCAGTGGGCCGAGAGCCGGCACACCGCCGAAGGCCGACTGCTGCACCAGCGCGCCGACGCTCCGCAGGCCGAACGTCGGCGGGGCGTCCGGACTGTCACTGCGATGCCGTTACTGGCGCTGGAGCTAGGCCTGACCGGGAAGGCCGACGTGGTCGAGTTCCACCGGGCAAACGGTACTGAACGTCCGTTCCCTGTGGAGTACAAGCGTGGGCGCCCCAAGTCGCATCGTGCTGACGAGGTCCAGTTGTGCGCACAGGCGCTGTGCCTGGAAGCAATGCTCGGCACACCAGTGGGATCCGGCGCCTTGTTCTATGGACAGACCCGCCGGCGCAAGGATGTGATGTTCGACGAGCAATTGCGCGACCTCACCCGACACACTATCGCCGCCACGCGGGAGATGTTCGCCGCCGGCCAGACGCCGCACGCCCGTTACGAACCCCGCCGCTGCGACCTCTGCTCGCTGATCGACCTGTGCCAGCCGCGCCTGCTCGGCCGACGCAATGTCGAAGCCTGGCTGCAGCGGCAACTACAACCCGACCAGGACGACTGAACCGTGCGACGCCAGCTCAACACCCTGTACGTGAGCACTGATGGCGCCTGGCTGCGCAAGGACGGCGCCAATATCGTCATGGAAGTCGAGCGCCAGGAACGCGTCCGCTTACCCGTGCACATGCTGGAGAGCCTGGTCTGCATCGGTCGTGTCGCCGTATCACCCCAGCTTCTGGGCTACTGTTCCGAGCAGGGCATCAGCATCTGTTATCTCACCCCGCAAGGTCGCTTTCTTGCCCGCGTCGAAGGCCCCGTCTCCGGCAACGTCCTGCTGCGCCGCACGCAGTATCGCGACAGCGACGATCCGGCACGCTGCGCCAACATTGTCCGCAACCTGCTGGCGGGAAAGATCCACAACCAGCGTGCCGTCTTGGCACGCGGCTGGCGCGACCACGGCCAAGGGCTTTCGGACAGCATCGCCTTTCAGCATGCGCTCAAGCGGCTCAAACGCATTCCCCAACGTGTGCTGCTCGAGCGCGACGTTGATGTGCTGCGTGGCCTGGAGGGTGAAGCAGCACAAGCCTACTTCGGTGTATTCGATCAGTTGATCCGCATCGAATCGCCGCTGCTGCGCTTCGGCGGCCGCAACCGCCGGCCGCCTCGAGATGCATTCAATGCGCTGCTGTCCTTCTTGTACACCTTGCTCACACACGACTGCCGCTCCGCGTTGGAGACCGTCGGGCTGGACCCCGCCGTCGGCTTCCTGCATCGGGATCGGCCAGGTCGCCCAAGCCTCGCACTGGATCTGGCCGAAGAATTCCGCCCGCTGCTGGGCGAGCGCCTGGCCCTGTCGATGATCAACCGCCGCCAGCTCAACGAGCGTGAATTTGTCGTATTCGACAACGGAGCGGTACAGCTCAAGGACGATGCCCGAAAAACAGTGCTCGTGGCCTACCAGGAACGCAAGCGCGAACAACTGCAGCACCTCTATCTCGGGGAAAAGGTGGACATCGGTCTGCTGCCTTATCTTCAATCGCAACTGCTGGCCCGTCACCTCCGCGGCGACCTCGATGGCTACCCGCCTTTCCTGTGGAAGTGACCCGGAGATCCCAAGATGATGGTCCTCGTCAGCTACGATGTCAGCACAAGCTCGCCTGGTGGCGAGAAGCGCCTTCGCCGGGTGGCCAAGGCTTGCCGCGACTTGGGACAGCGCGTCCAGTACTCGGTATTCGAGATCGAGGTCGAACCGAGCCAATGGGTCCAGTTGCGTCAACGCTTGTGCGACCTCATCGATCCTGCGCTCGATAGCCTTCGCTTCTATCAGTTGGGCGCTAAATGGGAAGGCCGTGTCGAGCATGTCGGCGCCAAGCCTGCGCTCGACCTCAAGGGACCGCTGGTGTTCTGACGCGAACCCCAAGCGACCGACTAAGCCCCGGCCGGTTCGCGCCGCTCCAACCCATTGATTTTTCGGAAATCCAATCTCCGAACGCAATCTGGTCTCACATAGCCCTTGCCAGATCGTCATGGTTCGCGGAATCCCCATGTTTGGCCCAATTGCGACCAACACTTACGCTTGGGGCGGTCGCGCCCTCACGGGCGCGTGGATTGCAACCGCTTCTGGCTCGTCAGCTGCACGCTACCGCGCGGTCGCGCCCTCACGGGCGCGTGGATTGCAACGCGCTGGGCGTGAGCATCGCAGCGCCGGTAAAGGCGTCGCGCCCTCACGGGCGCGTGGATTGCAACTGATGACGTGCGCGAAACAGCGGGTGGAATGCGGTCGCGCCCTCACGGGCGCGTGGATTGCAACAGCAGCAGCGGGCAGAACATCCATATCGAGTCCAGGTCGCGCCCTCACGGGCGCGTGGATTGCAACGCATAATCGATACTGAGAATCCTTGAGCAGTAGTAGGTCGCGCCCTCACGGGCGCGTGGATTGCAACCGCGTCCGCGTGATCATGTCGTTCTGGTAGTCGCGTCGCGCCCTCACGGGCGCGTGGATTGCAACCCCAGGATCGCGCCGAGACCCACCAGCCGGCGAAGGTCGCGCCCTCACGGGCGCGTGGATTGCAACTTTACGGTTACCGCTGTTTCCACTTCAGGGCTGGCGGTCGCGCCCTCACGGGCGCGTGGATTGCAACAGCGTGTCCATCGACGCGTCGGAAAACGGCGCGGACGTCGCGCCCTCACGGGCGCGTGGATTGCAACACATGCGAGGAACGGCACGTATACGGGCTGAAAGGTCGCGCCCTCACGGGCGCGTGGATTGCAACGGACATCGCGACGATTGTCGCCGCTGGCGGCCAGGTCGCGCCCTCACGGGCGCGTGGATTGCAACCTGTATCTGCCGAACGGCGCGACGCTGGAAAAGGTCGCGCCCTCACGGGCGCGTGGATTGCAACTTCCAGCCGTTAACCCAACCGCCGCCGCCTCGACGGTCGCGCCCTCACGGGCGCGTGGATTGCAACATGTTCGCAGCGACGCTATCTATGGACTTGAGCCGTCGCGCCCTCACGGGCGCGTGGATTGCAACAAGCGCTGCTGTTCGGCGAGGACGTGGCGCAGAAGGGGGTCGCGCCCTCACGGGCGCGTGGATTGCAACCGCATGCACCTGGTCAATGACTACGTGAGCGAGATGTCGCGCCCTCACGGGCGCGTGGATTGCAACTGATGTCCCGTGGGGTGTCTTTCGGCTGTTGCAGGTCGCGCCCTCACGGGCGCGTGGATTGCAACATGCGGTTACGGCAGATAATGCGGTCAATGCGGCGGTCGCGCCCTCACGGGCGCGTGGATTGCAACCTGAATCACCGGCACTTCGGGCATGGCCTGATCGTCGCGCCCTCACGGGCGCGTGGATTGCAACGGTCAAGGTCGCCGCCGGCATGCAAAGGGACGCGTCGCGCCCTCACGGGCGCGTGGATTGCAACAGCCTGAACACCGCGGTGTTCCAAGAGATGCGCCGGTCGCGCCCTCCCGGGCGCGTGGATTGCAACGCCGCCGTTGATCGGGTCCGCGTCGGTGTACAGCGGGTCGCGCCCTCACGGGCGCGTGGATTGCAACGCTGTCAACGTCGCCGACTCGCTGATGATCGTCGAGTCGCGGCCGCACCGGCGCGGGGTTTTGAAACGCGGGTAGAGTTTGGGGGTGCGGGGGGGGCCCGGGGCGGGCGACACGGGGGCGGGGGGGGGCGCCCGG